>CAITEM010000058.1 GCA_903891395.1 uncultured Hyphomicrobiales bacterium
CGTCCGTTCGGCGATCCAGGGCGCGGCGTCGGTTGCCGGTCTCCTGATCACCACCGAAGCGATGGTCGCCGAGACCCCGCAGAAGAAGGGTGCAGGCGGCGGCGCCCCCGGCGGTATGCCGGGCGGCATGGGCGGCATGGACTTCTAGTCCATCGCTCTCACGCTCAACGCACAAACAACAGAGGCCCGGGAGAAATCCCGGGCCTTCTGCTATTGATCGTCAGGTTTCGGGTGGCGCACAAATGAAAACGACCACAAATGAAAGACGCGGGTACATCCGCCGTCGTCTTCATCGTGGCCGTCGGATGATGGAGCAGCACAAAACGCGTCCCATCACCACTTGGCGTATCGTATACTGGGCAACTGTGACTGTAACATGACGAAAACCTTAATGAAAACTTACGGCAAAGCTTATGTCGGCGTCGGCGGCTGGACCTACGCGCCGTGGCGCGGCGTGTTCTATCCGAAGGGTCTGCCGCATTCGAAGGAGCTCACTTACGCCGGCGAGCACCTGACCTCGATCGAGGTCAACGGCACGTTCTATTCGACGCAATCGCCCAAGACCTATCGCAAATGGGCCTCCGAAGTGCCGGAGGATTTCGTATTTTCGCTGAAAGGTCCGCGCTACGCGGTCAATCGGCGCGTGCTGGCCGAGGCCGGCGACTCGATCAAACGCTTTCTCGAGTCCGGGATCACCGAGCTGGGTCCGAAGCTCGGCCCCCTGCTCTGGCAATTCGCGCCGCACAAGAAATTCGACGATAAGGATTTCGGCGCCTTCCTCGATCTGCTGCCGAAGACATTCGACGGACACGCGCTGCGCCACGTCATCGAGGTGCGCAACGATACCTTCAAGACGCCGGCCTTCATCGCCATGCTGCGCGAGCGCAACATGGCCGTCTGTTACGCCGAGCACGATATTTATGCTGAGATTGCCGATGTTACCGCGGATCTCGTCTATGCGCGTTTGCAGAAAGGCGATGAGAAACTGAAAGCCGGCTATCCGTCGAAGGCGCTCGATGCCTGGGCCAAGCGCGCGCAAACCTGGGCCAAAGGCGGCGCGCCCGCCGACCTGCCGCGCGTCGACAAGAAGGCGGCACCGAAACAGCCGCGCGACGTGTTCGTCTATTTCATTCACGAAGCTAAATTGCGCGCGCCGGCGGCGGCGATGGCGCTCATTGAGCGCCTCAAATAAAATCGCCGATCGAACCGCTTACTTGAGCCCGGTGCCCCAGCGCCGGTGCAGGAAGCGCTCCCAGGGCGAGAACAGCAGCTTGTCGGCGGCAAGCCCGATCGCGACGATCACCAGCATGACGCCGATCACTTGATCCATAGCATTCAACTCGCGGCCATATTGCAGGATTTGACCGAGGCCGAAGCCGGTCAAAATCGTCACGAAGATTTCCGCCGCCATCAACGAACGCCAGGCGAAAGCCCAACCCTGCTTCATGCCACTGACGACGTATGGCAGCGCCGCCGGCAGGATGACGTGCGTCCACATGTCGACGCCCCGCGAACCCATGGTGCGGGCCGCCCGCGCATAGATCGGCGGAATGTTGCGCGCGCCTGAATTGGTCGCCAGCACCACCGACCACATTGTGCCCATCACGACCACGAACAACATGGCGAATTCGGTTTGGCCGAACCACAACAGCGCCAAGGGCACCCAGCACACGCTCGGCAACGTTTGCAGGCCGAGCGCCAGCGCGCCGACGGTGTCTTCGAGATAGCGCGACGTGCTGGTGAGCAGCCCGAGCGGCAGGCCGATGACGATGCCGATGACATAGCCGACCAGCAGCCGCTTCACGGTGACCAGGGTGGCCTCGAGCAGGCTGCCGTCCCGCCCCGCGTCCCACAAATATTGCGCCACCAGCCAAGGCGGCGGCAGCAGCACCGGCGACCAGCGGCCGCTCGCGGTCGCCGTCTGCCAGATCAGCAGCAACGCGCCGAAGAAGACAATCGCAACCAGCGTCCGCCTCATTCGGCCGCTTCCCTGGATTCGACCAGATGGCTGCGCAGCGCCAGCGTGATGCGCTGCACGATCGCGGCGAGCTCGGGGCTGTTGATATCACGCGGACGCGCCAGCGGAATGGTGAACTCCTCGCGAATGCGCCCCGGGCTCGGCGACAGCAGGAACACGCGGTCGCCGAGACACGCCGCCTCGCGCACGTCGTGCGTGACGAAGACGATGGTCTTCCGACGCTTGTGCCAGATGTCCTGGAGGTCGCCGTAGAGTTGCTCGCGCGTGATGGCGTCGAGCGCGGCGAAAGGCTCGTCCATCAGCAGCACGCTGGGATCTGGCGCCAGCGCGCGCGCCAGAGCGACGCGCTGTTTCATGCCGCCGGACAATTCGTGCACGTCAGCGTTCCTGAATGTCTCCAGGCCGACAAGGCGCAGGTGGTGGTCGGCGATCTCGCGGCGCTTGCTATCGCTCAGGCCCGGCTTGCGCTTCAAACCGAACATCACGTTGCCGAAGGCGTCGAGCCAGGGAAACAGCGCGGGCTCCTGGAACATCACCAATCGATGACGTCCCGGCCCATCGACGGCTTCGCCATCGGAGAGGACACGGCCGTTATCGGCTTTGGTGAGGCCTGCCATGATGTCGAGAAGCGTCGTCTTGCCGCAGCCGCTCGGCCCAACAAGGCAGACGAATTCACCTTCCGCGACCCGCAGGTTGATATTGTCGAGCGCCTGCACCTCGGCGCGCGGGGTGCGAAACCACTTGGAGACCCCCTCAACCACGAGCTTGGCCGGCGGCGCCGCCTGCAGCTCGAAGCTCGGTGTGTTCATGGTTTCTCGACCAGCCGTGACAGATCCGAAGCGTTGCGCAAGAAGCCGACCGATTGCGCACTCGCGATCAGCGCCTTGAGAGCATCAAGCGACGCGTCGCTTGTCAAGACGATGCGGTTCCATGACGATACCACCAATTCGGGCGCGAATTTCGCGTGTGTTTCGGCCTCAAGTTCTTCTCGCGCCAGCCGCTGGGCTTCCGCCGGGTTGGCCTTGATCCATTCCGTCAGTTCGCGGTGCGCGGCCACCACCTTGCGCACCATATCGCGCTGCGTGGCGAGAAACTCGGCGCGGGCCACCAAAATTGTGGTGATGGCCTCGCGGTCGTCAATTAGGACCTTGCCGCCGGCGTCGGCCTCCAGCCGCGACACCCACGGCTCGACGGTCCAGACGCCGTCGAGCTGCTTGCTCTTGAACAGCGATAACTGATCGGGATTGGCGGTCGGCACCACCTGCGCGTCACCCCCGGTCTGCGTGATTTTCAGCCCGCCGGCGATGAGCCAGGCACGCGCCGCGACGTCCTGCGTATTGCCGAACTGCGGCGTCGCAATTTTCTTGCCGCGGAAATCCGCCGGCGCCTTCAAAGTCGAATCGCCCTGCACCACCAGCGCCGAACCGCCATTGACCGCGCCGGCGACAACGCGCGCTTCCTGCCCCGCCGACTTGAAATAGGCGTTGATCGCCGGGTTAGGCCCGACATAGGTCAGGTCGATGGACTTGGCGAACATCGCCTCCATCGCGCTGGGACCGGCGTTGTAAACGTACCATTCGATCTTGACGTCCGGTCCGAGGCGCTTCTCGAACCAGCCTTTTCCGGAACGCGACAAATTATGCGCAACCAAGGCCTGCACGTGCGTAATGTTGGGAAAGTGTCCGATGCGCAATGTCGTCTCGGCCGTGGCCTGCGACACACAGGCCGCAAGAACAGCCACCGCGCTAAGAAGACCAAGAAGCCGACGCTGCATCTTCGTCATGTTGCACCCTCCCGAACGACGACAATTTTATTCGTCTTCGCACCACGACGGAAACACGGCGCAACGTCCGCAGGCAAGGCTCAATAGTTCAATAAAATCAGATTAAGTTTGGTAACGCTTTCCCTGCAGAAATGTTCCAAACAAAGTTTATTCGGCAGGCGCCTGACGCCGCCGCAAGCCGCTTTCAACGCCCGACACCAGCGCGCTGATCACCAGCGAGTTTGCGGTAAAGATCGCGGCGACCACCGCCATGATCCACAAGACCAGGGAAAAACCGCCGTGATCGTAGAGCTTGCCGATACCCCAGACCGCGGGCCCGGCCGAGGTGAAGTTCAGGAAAAATCGGATCGCGAAAATGCGGCCGCGCCAGCCCGGTGGCGTGTAACGCGCCAGCACGATGTCGTTGAGCGTGACCTGTCCGTAAATCGCAGCGATCGACACCGCGAGTGCGACCAGCAGCGCCCAACCCGTCGCATAGTTGAGCCATATCACGCCGATCAATTGCGTAATTGCCACACCAGCCAGCAGCAAATGCGGCTGGAAGCGATCGACCAATTTTCCAACCGAAAGCTGCGCTACCGCGCCGCAAAGAAATACCGCCGTCGCCAAGAAGCCGACCAGCGTCAGCGGGATACTTTCACCAAGACGCGTGTCGATGATCTTCGGCACAGTGACCGTCATGGCGTTGAAGACGAGGCCGGAGGACATCGCTAGCAACAAGAACAAAGCAACGACAACGAATATCATGCGACGATCGAGCGTAACGTCTTGCGCGTGCGGTGCCGCGCTGCGCCGCCCGCCATGATCATTCGGTGTAACCGCCAAATAATAAATTCCGGTCGCGACGAAAACGACGGCCGGAATGAAAAACGCCCAGCGCCAGCCGATCCAGGCCGTGATCGCCGCGGTGATCGCGGCGGCAACCGAGACGCCGATGTTGCCGCAGATGCCATTGCGCGACATCGTGTGGCCGCGGTTGATGGCCTGCTCCACGACCATCGGCGTGCCGACCGGATGATAGATCGCACCGAATACGCCGACGCCGAACAGCGCGACCGCGAGCAACGTGAAATTCGGCGCGAGACCGACCGCCGCCGCCGATATGCCGGTGCCGATGAAGAAGATCGCCATCATGTTACGGCGGCTCCAGTGATCGGCAAGCCAGCCCGCAGGTAAGGCAAACAGGCCGAAGGCCGTGAAGGCCGCGGTAGAAAGAGTCAGAAGGTCGCCATAGCTGCGGCCGTAGACCGCCTCGAGCCCGATCACCACGGTCGGGAAAATCAGGATCACATAGTGGTCGAGGAAGTGCGCCCAGTTGAGAAAACGGATCGAACGCCGGCGTGCGGCGTCATCGAGAACGGGTAATGCGGGGGGCACGGCGGTCATGGACTGAGGGTATTCCGGGCAGAGGTTGAATCAGAAGCGCGATATACCCCTTGCCATTTGGCGATGTTCGGTCGATTTTCGTCGTGAACGGGCCAAACGGATGATCATACCAAAATACCTCAATTCCATGGACGGAGCCCCACGCCCGGTCGCGGTGATGGCGCGCACACTGGAGGCTACCGAAAGTATCCCGCTGCACATGCACCGCCGGGGGCAGCTATTGCACGCCGTAAGTGGCATCATGCGGGTCGAGACGGCCGAGGCCGCCTGGATCGTCCCGCCCGCTCGGGCGTTGTGGCTGCCGCCGCAATGGGCACATTCCGTAATCATGCGCAGCCACGTCGAGATGCGTACAATCTACATTGATCCATCGGCCTGCGAGGCTTTGCCGCAACAACCTGTTCTGGTCGAGATTTCGGGGCTGTTGCGGGAGTTGATTTTGGCGCTTTTGGAAGAGCCGGTCGACTTCGCCGAAGCCGGCCGGGGCGGCACGATCGCGCGCCTCATCCTTACCGAACTGGCACGCCTCCGCGAACGCCGCCTCGACGTGCCGATGCCGCGTGACGAGCGCGCGCTGCGTGTCGCCCGTGCGCTGCTGGACAATTCCAGCATCAATTACGGGCTCGACCGCTGGGCCAGCGAGGCCGGAGCCAGCCGCCGGACGCTGGCCCGCATCTTCCGCAGCGAAACAGGTTTGGGATTTGCGGAATGGCGGGCCCGGCTGCGCGCGATCGATGGCTTGGCGCGGCTGTCCGACGGCGCATCGGTCGCCGAAACCGCCGCCTCGGTCGGCTACGCCAGCCCAAGCGCCTTCTCGGCCATGATCCACCGCACCATGGGCAGCGCGCCGCGCCGCCTGACCAAACCGGTCGCCTGACGAGAGCAGGCGTAAAATCGTTAGACAACAACCTGAGATTGCGCTTAGGGTGTGGAAGTTATTTGTAGCCGGACCGATGGGGCTTGGGGGCCTCCATGCGTCGCGGAACGTGCGTCACCGCTGTGATGACCATCGCCGCGGTTTTCCTTGTGTGTTGCGTCTGCGTATTCGCCGGCCCGGCGCGGGCCGACGACGACGATGAGTCGCGCGCGATCTTGTTTTCCGGGCGCGATATCTGGCGCAACGGCGTCTTTGCCCATGGCGGCCTGCTGTTCGCGCCCGGCGGCTTCGAGCAAGACGGCTATTTGCTGAAAGTGCTGATCTCGGGCGGCCTCTATCAATACCTCTCGGGCGGACTTGGCGGCGAACGCGTCTACGGCGCCGAAGGCACGATCCAGATCATGCCGGGCTGGCGGATCAAGCGTGGCGATCTCGAAGCCAAATTTTTCTTCGGGCTCGACCTTGAACTCCATCGGCTCTGGCCGGACGATCCTTTCAACACCCTGCAAGGCCGCGGCATGGGTCTGCGCATGGCGGTCGATCTCTGGTACGAGCCGACGCCTCGGACAATGGCGGCGATGGACGCCACGGTGTCGTCGATCGCGACCAACCATTTTGCCCGCGCCGCCTTCGGCTGGCGTGTTATCGACGAGCAATTCTACTTTGGACCCGAGATCGCGTACTTCGCCTCTGACGGCTACCGTCATTTCCGGCTCGGCGGTCATTTCACCGCGATGAAGACAGGTAACATGGAATGGACCGCCGCCGGCGGCTGGGCGCGCGATTCAGACGGGCAGTCCAGCCCCTATGTCAGGCTCGGCTTGATGCGACGGCTCTAGTTATTTGCGCATGACTTTATCCGAAAGCCGGTTCCCGCTTTTCGGGAGCGTGCGCTAGTCAAGCGTCTTGCGGAAACGCATCACCGCGACCGCCATGGATATCAGCATCAACAAGAGCATCGCCGCTGCATCGTAATGCAGGTCCGACACCGACGAGCCTTTCAGCATGATCGAGCGCACGATCCGCAGATAATGCGTGAGCGGCATCGCCTCGCCGATCCACTGCGCCCAGACCGGCATGCCGGCGAAGGGAAACATGAAACCGGACAGCAGAATATTCGGCAGGAAGTACATCAGCGTCATCTGCATCGCCTGCAACTGGTTCTGCGCGATGGTCGAGAACGTGTAACCCGTGGCCAGATTGCTGGCGATGAACAGCGTACTCAAAGCGGCCAGCACTGCCAGATTGCCGATGATGGGCACGCCGAACAGGAAGACGCCGATGAAAACGATCATCGCGGCCTGAGCAAAACCGACGAAGACGTAAGGAATGATCTTGCCGAACATGATCTCGACCGGCGAAATCGGCATCGACAGCAGCGTTTCCATGGTACCGCGCTCGATCTCGCGCGTTACCGAAAGCGCGGTGAACACCAGCATGGTCATCGTCAGGATGGTGCCGACCAGCCCGGGGACGATATTGAGCTGGGTCTGTCCCGCCGGATTGTAGCGGGCGTGAGACCGTATCTCGAAGGGCATTTGCGGCTGCGCATCAGGCACCGCGCGGTCGTGCATCAGCGCGGTCTGCACCGCCATGCCAAGAGCGCCGAGCGCGGAGCCCGACGCAACCGGATCAGTGGCGTCGGCGGCCACCCACATGGCCGGTTTGTCGCCGCGCCGCACCGCGCGCTCGAAATTCACCGGGATCTCGACGGCGAACAGCACCTTGCCGGACGCCAGCAGCTTGTCCATCTCGCCTTCGTTCTGCGGAAACTCGGTGATCTTGAAATACTTGGTGTTCTGCAAGGCTGCCAGGATCGAGCGGGACAGATCGTTGTGCTCCTGAAACAGCACCGCGGTCGGCAGGTCACGCGGGTTGGTGTTGATGGCGTAGCCGAACAACATCAACTGCACGAGCGGGATCATGATGATCATAGCAAACGACACGCGGTCACGCTTGAGCTGGATGAACTCCTTGACCAGGACCGCATAGGTCTTGCGCCAGAAGCCGTTGCCGTCTTCGCGCGGCGCTTTCGTGGGCAGCATATGCGTCATCGGAAGTTGTCCCGCGACTTGCTCATCAGATCGATGAACACGTCCTCGAGCGACGGCTCGGAATGCTTCCACTCCAACGCCTTGCGGTCGCGATAAGGGGCGATCGCCGCCTCGAGCGCTTTGGCGTCGCGGCCCGAGACATGCAGGCTGGTGCCGAACGGCGCCACCATGTCGACGCCGGCTTTATCGGTGAGTTCTTGCGACAATTCGGCGAGACCGTTGCCGCCGGGCGTGCTTACGACGTAAGTCGTGAGATGCGACTGGTCGATGACTTCCGCCACGGTACCGCGCGCCAGCAATTCGCCATACGCGATATAGGCAATCTCGTGACAGCGCTCGGCCTCGTCCATGTAGTGCGTTGAAACGAGCACGGTCAGCCCGTCGGCGGCGAGCGCGTGGATCTCGTTCCAGAATTCGCGGCGCGCCTTGGGATCGACGCCGGCGGTCGGCTCGTCGAGCAGCAGCAGTTGCGGGCTGGACAAAGTGCAGGCACCGAGCGCCAGCCGCTGCTTCCAGCCGCCGGACAATTCGCCCGCGAGTTGGTCTTCGCGGCCGGTCAGGCCTAATCGGGCGACCGCAACGCTCGCCGCGGCCCTTGGCTTGTCGATGCCGTAAATGCGGGCGATGAATTCGAGGTTCTCGCGTACCGACAAGTCCTGATACAGGCTGAAACGCTGCGTCATGTAGCCGACCTGGCGCTTGATCTTATCGGTCTCAGTGCGGATGTCGTAGCCGAGACAGGTTCCCGTGCCCTCGTCTGGCGTCAGCAGGCCGCACAACATGCGGATCGTCGTGGTTTTGCCCGAGCCGTTCGGACCGAGGAAGCCGTAGATCTGGCCGCGCTTGACCTGCATCGACAGGTCGCGCACCACGGCGCGGCCGTCGAATTTTTTCGTCAGGTGATGAACGTCGATGACGACGTCATCCGGCACTGCCGGCGCCTGAGGCTGCAGGCTGGCTTGGGCGTTCACTTCGCCGCCTCGTCGGGCAACGTGACCGTTACGGGTTGCCCAACGCGAAATTTATCCGGGTCTTTCGGCAACGCCTCGATCAGGAAAACCAGCTTGGCGCGCTCGTCGAGGCTATAGATCACCGGCGGCGTGTATTCGGCGCTGGACGCGATGAAAGTCACCGTTGCCGTCAGCCCCGCCGCGCAGCCATCGCACGACACGTTGACGGTGGCGCCGTACTTGATGTCGTGCAGCACGCGCTCCGGCGCAAAGAAACGCAGCTTGAGATTCCCCGGCGGCAACATCGACATCACCGGGCGCCCGGACGGCACCGTCTCGCCGGGACGGAAATAGACCTGCTGGATGACGCCAGCGGCAGGCGCGACTGCGCGCCGCCGCGTCAGCCGGGTCTGCGACCAGTCCAGATTGGCTTTGGCTTGCCGGAACGCGGCTTCGGCGTCCTCGTAGGTCTTTTGTGTGCCGGCCGCCGTCTTGAGCAATTCCTTGGCGCGATCGAATTGCTGCTGTGCATTGGTCATTGCGACCTGTTTCACCGTCACGTCGGCTTGTTGCAAATCATCATCGACGTTGAACAGCAAGTCGCCCTTCTTGACACTGTCCCCCTCGCGCACCTTCAGCACTTCGACGCGGCCCTGCTCGTCGGGGCTGATAAAGACCAATTCGGATTCGACCCAGCCTTGCAGCGTGCGCTCGTTGCTTTTGCCGCACCCCGTCAGCGCCAGTCCGATCAGCAGCAACACAGCGATCTTCGTTTTCATGACGCTTTCCTCGAAGCCAACAGCAGATCGACATGGGTTTTCATCATCGCGCGGACATCGAGCGGCTCGAACCGTTCGAACAGGCCGCTCCAGATGATGGCGACCAGACCCGGCGCGACCAGGATTTGCGGGAAATCGACCAGTTGGCGCGGCACTTCGCCGCGCTCGGCGGCGCGGCGCACGATCGCCCGTACCGCCGCCAGGATGTGCGACAACACTTCGCGATAGTAGAATTCGGCGATCTTCGGAAAGCGGCGGCCCTCGGTGATCAGCAGCCGCACGATGTCCTTGCGGCGGGTCTCGTAGACTTCACGCACGAACATGTCGATGAGACGCTCGGCCAACACCGCCAGCGGCGCATCGATCGCGCCGACGTTCTGGATGGTGCCGATGATCGGCGTCAGCATGTCGCGGATCAATTCTTGAAACAGGCTCTCTTTGTCGCGGAAGTAGAGATAGATGGTGCCCTTGGCGATCTTGGCGCGCTTGGCGACGTCGTCGAGACGTGTCGCCTCGAAGCCGCGCGTCGAGAATTCATCGAGCGCGGCGGCGAGGATGACCTCGCGGCGCTCGGCGGTGCGCGCCTGACGCGGATTTAGGCTGACGCCTTTCCCGGCGGACGTGCCTCCCCGCCCCACTTTAGCGGGTGCGGTTTTCTTTGATGCCGCAAGCGAACGGGTCATTCGCCATCGCCCAAAAATTACTGACTGACTGGTCAGTCATTTATAAGCGCGAGCAAACGCTATCGCAAGGCGTCAGCGTCGAAAAATTATTCTGTCTTTGTCAGCGCGTTAGCCGAATGGCGCCGAAATCACCCTTTGGCGTCGCAGAAGAACGTGCGGATGACGCACTCCTTGCCGCCGTCGCGATAGCAGGCTTCCAGCGCCTCGTTCTGGCTGCGGCCGAGCCGGGGCCCCTTCGCCCAGCAGTGCGCCGCGCAAGGGTTGGTGAAATCGACGGCAAAGGCCGCACAGCCACGACGGGCCGTCGTCACCACACGGCACGAGTCGCCTTGGCACTTCGACAGCGCGCTTTGCGTGGCTTGCTCGACCGACCCAAAATCAAACGCTTCGCCGAACGCGCCGCAAGCGCCGATCGCCAACGCGCCGGCCGCGCGCGCGGCGCTAACCGTCACCATCATCAACGTCGCAGTCGCGAGCATCAGGCTCGCCACCACAAGCGCGCGCACCACCGGCGTGTAGATATCCGTCATCGTCCCTCACCCTGGAACCACCTAAGCGGTGAGTCGCGGCGGCGATCAACGATTCGAGTCTCAGGCGCGTTCGATTTCTGCCTTGACGGCCGATAGCGACTCGGGCGTGTCGACGTCGGTCAGCGCGGCGTCACCGGCTACCGGCACCTCGATCACGGCTTCCGTATAGGTGCCGATGAGGTAGCGCGCGCCGAAATCGCCACGAATCGACATCAGATCGTTGAAGAAGCGCCTCGCCCAGACCACTGGATTGCCGCGCCGCCCATTGATGCTCGGCACCACGACCAAAGCGCCGCTGTCCGGATCGAACGCGGCGATGAGTTTGTCGATCAGCCCGCTATCGACCTGCGGCATGTCGCCGAGACAGACGATGGCGCCGTCCGCCCCTTCCGGCACGGCGGCAATGCCGGCACGCAACGACGTGCCAAGACCTTCGGCATACTGCGGATTGTGGACGAAACGCACCGGCAGGCCGTCAAGCGCGCGCTCGACTTTTTCCCGCTCGTGGCCGGTAACGACAATCAAGGGGGAGGCCTGCGAGGCGAGCACTTGTTCGGCGGCGATGCGCACCAACGGCTTGCCACCGATCTTGGCCAGCATCTTGTTGACCGCACCCATCCGGGTCGAGCGCCCGGCAGCCAGCAGCACCGCGGCAATGCGGCCTTTTTGCTCAAGGTCGGGTTCGCTGCGCGGCTGCGGCCGCGTCACGATTTCCATCAGCAAGCCTCCGACTCCCATGCCGGTGATGTCATCGCGGGTCACCGGGAGACCGGCGAGCATGCGCATCAGCACCCAGTCGAAACCGTTTTCCTTTGGCGAGCGCGCGCATCCCGGCGCACCGACGACCGGGGCGCCAAGCATATGTCCGATCAGCATCAGGTTGCCAGGATCGACCGGCATGCCGAAATGTTCGATCTCGCCGCCGACAGCCTCGATCGCCATCGGAATGACGTCGCGTCGGTCCGCAATCGCGGAAGCACCGAACACGATCACAAGTTCGGCGCCTTCGTTCATCACCTCGACCAGCGCACGCGCCAGCGCCGCCTGATCGTGCGGCACCCGGCGTTCGGCGACGATAATGGCGCCGGCGGGCTCGATCCGGGTCTCGGTAATTCTCAGTGTCTTGTCGATCACCTTGGGTGACAGACCGGGCAACACCGTCGAGACGACCCCGATTTTGCGCACTTTGTACTGTGCGATCCGGATCACCGGCTTGGCTTTCTTCGCCTCGGCCACCTCGCTGTCCCGCGCCGCGCCCGCAACGGCAAAGGGAATGATCTTCACGGTCGCGATCATCTCGCCCGCGACGACCGGTTTGAACGCCGACAGCGTCGCGATCGTGACGGCTTCGTCGATGCGGTTAAGCCTGTCGATAGCATCCTTGTCGACCACCAGAATACCGGCGGCTTCCGCGAACAGATTGCAGCGGCCGGTAAAAGCATGATCGGGACGCAAGCCCGAACCGCCTGCGGCGGCGGCGATGTCTGCAGCGGCCTGGTCTTCGCCGACGTCGCCCGACTCCAGTCGCGCCACGACGATCTCTTTGACGCCGGCCGCATTCATCGCCGAAACTTCCACCGGGCCGATCAGCGTGCCCTTCTTGAGCACCAGATCGCCCTGGCGGATCGAGTGAACCGCCGTTGCGCCGCGCGCCTCCTCTGGAGCAACAGGGCCGAACTTCATGCCGCTTCCGCCTTGTCCACCTTCTGCCGCAACCGCTGTGTGATCTCGGCCATGATCGACACCGCGATCTCGGCCGGCGACACCGCGCCGATGTTCAAACCGATGGGCGCATGGATGCGCGACAATTGATCCTCGCGCACGCCTGCCGCCTTGAGCCGTTCCAGCCGACGGCCATGCGTCTTCCGCGAACCGAGCGCGCCGATATAGTAGCAATCGCGTTCCAACGCGTGGATCAGCGCTGGATCGTCGATCTTGGGATCGTGCGTCACCGCCACGAAGGCTGTGTAATGATCGACATTGAGCGGCGGCAACGCCACATCCGGCCATTCGGCGACGACTTTGACGTCCGGAAAGCGTTCGGCGCTGGCGAAGGCGGTGCGCGGATCGACGATGGTCACGTCATAGTCGAGCAGCTTGGCGATCGGTCCCAGCACCTGGCTGATATGCACCGCGCCGATGATGACGAGTTGCGGCGACGGCACGTGCACGGTGAGAAACACTTTGCCTTGCGCCGTCTCTTCCATGCCGCTCTTGGCCATGCGCAGGCGCTTTTCCAACAATTCGCCGAGCGGGTCCTTCGCGGCGTCCGCCGCTTTCACCAGCCGCTGTTCGCCGCTGGCGACGTCGGTGACGACGACCACGGCGCGGCGCGCGGCGCGCTCGGCGTTCAACGCATTAAGAATCTCAAGCTTCACGTCAGCCTACTTTCTCGACATAGACCCGGATGGTGCCGCCACAGGACAATCCGACATTCCAGGCTGTCTCGTCGGCGACGCCGAACTCAAGCATCTTCGGCTTGCCGCTATCGATGACGTCGATGGCTTCGGTCACGACCGCGCCCTCGACGCAGCCGCCGGACACGGAGCCCAGAAAATTGCCCTCACCGTCGATTACCAGATTGGAACCGACCGGCCTTGGCGCCGAGCCCCAGGTTTCGACCACGGTCGCCAGCGCCACGCCGCGACCGGCCTTGCGCCAGTCCTCGGCCGCTTTGAGAATGTCTTCATCGCGCGAAAGCATGTGAACTCTCTCCGTCAGGCGACGCTTCGCAGCATCAATTTCGGATCATAGCCCTTGGCGGGCGCCCCTGACAGGGCGCGCACCAGGTCGGACATCGACTCTAAATTGTGTATCGACCGCAGTTCGTCAACATACGGCAACATGGTGCGGACGCCCTTGGCGCGGGCTTCGAAGCCCTCAAATCGCAACAGTGGGTTCAACCATATCAGACGCCGGCACGATCGGTGAAGCCTGTCCATCTCGAAACCCAGCCTGTCGTCGGCGTCGCGCTCCAGGCCGTCGGTGATCAAAAGCACCACGGCGCCCTGCCCCAGCACGCGCCGGCCCCAGTGCTTGTTGAAGTCCTGTAGCGACGTCGCGATCCGCGTTCCGCCCGACCAGTCCGCGACATTGCCGCTGCAGGCCGCCAGCGCCTCGTCCGGATCCCGCGCCCGGATGGCGCGGGTCACGTTGGTCAGCCGCGTGCCAAACAGGAAAGTCGTCACCCGTTTGCGATGGTCGGTTATGGCATGGAGAAAGTGCAGAAACAGTCGGGTGTACTGGCTCATCGAACCGGAAATATCGAGCAACGCCACGATCGGCGGCTCTTTCTGACGCGGTCCGAGGTATTTCAAATCGATCAACGCCCCACCCGCCTTCATGCTGGATCGAAGGGTACGTCGGATGTCGATGATATGACCGCGGCGGCTCGGCGCCAGCCGGCGCGTGCGCACCAGATCGAGCGGCAGCGCCAGCCGCGCAATCGCGTCTTTGGCGGCGGCGATTTCGGCAACTGTCATCTGCGCAAAATCTTTTCGCTGCAAAATTTCGCGGTCGGACACCGTGAGGCTGGCGTCGACTTCGATCTCGGACTTGTCCTGATCACGCTCGGCGCCGGAGAACAGCGCTTCCTGTATCCGCTGTGCGCCGGGCAGCGGCGCTTTCTGCTCGGCAGGTTTCGCTTCCGGCAACATCGATGCAATCAGCTTGTCGAGATAACCGCGCTTGCTGAAGAAAATGCGGAACGCCTGATCGAACAGCAAACTATGTTCATGCCGCTTCACAAGAACCGCGTGCAGCGTCCAGTAGAAGTCGTCGCGGTCACCGACGCGCGCGACGCGCACGGCCTCCAGCGCATCGAGCACGCTGCCGGAACCCACCGGAACGCCGGCAGCGCGCAGCGCGCGCGCGAAGTAGAGAATGTTGTCGGCGAGTTGGCCTTGGGGTTCAGCCATGGATGTCACTCCGCCGCTCTCAACTCCGACTTCACCTCATCGAGCAGCGCCCTGACTTTGCTGTTGTCGAGCCGGGCGATGTCGTCCTGATATTTCAGCAAAACGCCGAGC
>CAITEM010000059.1 GCA_903891395.1 uncultured Hyphomicrobiales bacterium
CACCACCGGCAGGGTGGCGCAGAACTCCAGCGGCGTGCCGACCGGATCGGTGACGTGCAGCGTGCGGCCCTGATGCGCCACGTCGACCCATGCCGCCGCGCAGCCCGCAGCCTCGAAAGCGGTCTTGGCCTTTTCCAACTCGCGCTCGGTGAAGATCCGCATGCCGATCCGAGCGCAGGACGGTTCGCTCGCCTGCCGCAGTACCAGACTGTGGTGACAAGCCTCCTCCACGCCACGCAGATAGAGAACGTCGCTCTCTTCAGCCGTCGACACCAGACCGATGACCTCGGTATAGAATTGCCGGCTCGCGGCTAAATTCTTTACGTTCAAGACGACGTGGCTGCTCCGCGTGATACGGAACTCGGGATCGAGATTAGCCTTCGGCAACTCCATGATTGTCTCCTAACCCGCAGCGGCTCTACATTGAGCCCGCGATGCCGGCTTTCTCGACCTGCTGACGCCACTTGACCATTTCTGCGTCAAGGAATTTCTTGAGTTCGGTCACTGACGGCGTGTCGATCGGGATCAGACCCATGCCGACCAGTCGCTCCTGAATCTCCGGCAGCTTGCCAACCGTCTTGAACGCGGCGTGCAGTTTCTCGACCACATCCGGCGGCGTGCCAATCGGCGCCACGACCATGTGCCACGACACCGCCTCGAAGCCCGGCACGCCGACCTCCGCCAGTGGTGGCACATCCGGCATGATACCGATCCGCGACAGCGACGATACGCCGAGCGCGCGCACCTTGCCGTCTTTCAGCATTGGCGGCGCTATCGAGGGATCGGCAAAGGTCAATTGCACATGGCCGGCGAGCACGTCGGTCAGAGCCTGCGGCGCACCGCGATACGGCACATGCGTCATTTCAATGCCAAGCGCGTTTCTAAGCAACTCGGTCGCCAGATGCGGCACCGCGCCGGTGCCGGTCGAGGCATAAGACAGCTTGCCGCCCTCTTTGGCGTAGCGCACCAGATCGGCAACGTTGTTGATCGGCAGCGACGAATTCACCACCAGGACGAACGGCACCTTGGTGTAGAGCGCAATCGGCACGAAATCGTGCAGCGGATCGTAAGGCAGCGTCTTGTACAGCACTGCATTGGTGGTGAGCGTACCACTCGGCGCGACCAGCAGCGTGTAACCGTCGGGCGCCACCGATTTCGCGACATATTGCGCCGCGGTCACCGTGCCGCCGCCGGTCTTGTTCTCGACGACCATCGGCTGGCCCAACAGCTCGGTGAGCTTCGGCGCCATGGTTCGAATAATGACGTCCATCGCGCCGCCGGCGCCGAGCGGCACCACCAGCATCACTGGGCGCGAAGGAAAGGTTTCGGCGCTGACCGCCCCACCGAAGCAAAGCGACACAGCGATGGCGGCCAGAATGTTGCGTAGCAGCATGAGCGCTCCCGATATTTTTGTTTGATCGACTATAGGCGTTGCGCACGCCGGGCGTCGAGGCCGTTGCGCAATACGCGATGTCCCCTCATTCTCCACTGGTGAAAATACAGAGGACGCGCGCAATGATCCGGATCGGCATTGTCGGACTAGGCTGGTGGGGCAAGCAGATCGTGACCTGTCTCGCCGAAAGTCCGCGGTTTACAGTGGTGGCGGGTTGCGATGTCGACGGCACGATGGCCGCGCCATTCGCCGCCGCGCAGAAGTTCGAGCTGGTCGATGACTACAGGACGCTGCTCAAACGCCACGACATCGACGCCATCGCGGTCGTGACTCCGCATGCCCTGCACGAGGAGATGGCGGTCGCCGCTTTCACCGCCGGCAAGCAGGTGTTTTGCGAGAAGCCGCTGGCGTTGACCACGGCAAGCGCCGAGCGAATTCTTGCCGCCTGCGCCAAAGCAGGCGGCGTGCTCGGCATCGGCCATGAACGCCGCTACGAGCCGGCGATGGAAGACCTGCGTAAACTGGTCGAGAGCGGCGCGCTCGGCCGTATCCTGCTGATGGATGCCAACGTCAGCCACAATAATTTCCGCAAGATGGACCCGTCGAGCTGGCGTCGCGATCCGAAACACGCGCCGGCCGGCGCATGGACCGCGCTCGGCATCCATCTCGGCGACATGTTCGTTTCGCTCGCCGGCCCGCCGACGCGGATCGCCGCGCGTACCGCCTCGCAGATCTTCCCGGCACCGTCAGAGGATTTCGTTTCCGCCGACATCGATTTCGCCAGCGGCGTGCGCGGCCGCATCACCTGCCTGTCCACACCGCCGTTCTATGGCCGATTCACATTGATCGGCGATCAGGGCTGGGTCGAGGTGCAGGAAGGCGGCAATGTCGACAAAGGTATACCATCGACTTTCCTCCATTGCGGCCCCGACGGCAGCCGGACGGCGCGCGAATATGGTCACACCAACACCGTCCGTGCGAACTTCGAGGCCTGGGCCGACGCGGTCGAAGGGCGCGCGCCGTACCGCTTCACCACCGAGCAATTGCTCGCCAATATTAGCATTCTGGATGGGGTGACCCGCTCGGCGGCGGCCGACGGCCAGCCAGTCGCGACTTAGTCGCAAGAGCAATCATCGCGGTCGAAATGGCGCCACGATTGGGCTACACCCCGTCGCCATGCAGGATGAAAAAGAACAAGTTGCCCTGACCTCGATCGCGGCCTCGGCCGTGCTGACGGTCGCCAAGGGCGTAGTCGGCATTTCCACCGGCTCGCTTGCGATCCTGTCGGAGGCCGGCCATTCGCTGATCGACCTCGGCGCAACGATCATGACTTATGCAGCCGTGCGCGTGTCCGGCAAGCCCGCCGACGAGGAACATCATTACGGCCACGGCAAGATCGAGAGCGTCTCGGCGCTCGGCGAAACCGCCCTCTTGTTCCTGCTGTCGGGCGTGGTGATCTGGGAGGCCATCATGCGCCTCATCGATCATGAGCCGCATTCGGTCGTCGCCACGGTTTGGGCTTTCGGCGTGATGGCCGTGTCGATCGCGGTCGATTTCTTTCGCGCACGGGCTCTAACGCGCACGGCCAAGGCGACGCAAAGCCAGGCGCTCGAAGCCGACGCCCTGCATTTCTCGTCCGACATGTGGTCGTCGCTCGCGGTGCTCGTCGGCTTGGTCGGCGTGTATTTCGGCCTGGCCTGGGCCGATTCGGCATCGGCGCTATTGGTTGCCGTGCTGGTGTGCAGCGCCGGCTGGCGGCTCGGCCGCCGCACCATCGATACGCTGACCGACACGGCGCCGGCCGGTGCCGCCGACAAAATTAAGACCATCGCCGGCAAGGTGCGGGGTGTGGTCGCCGTGCAGCAGGTGCGGGTACGCGCGGTCGGCGACAAGACCTTTATCGATCTCGTGGTCGGCGTCAGCCGCACTTTGCCCCTCGACCGGGTGAACACCATCAGAGGCGACGTCGAAGCCGCGCTCCGCGGCGAGATGCCGGGCGCCGAACTGACAGTGACCACCGATCCGGTCGCGCTCAGCAATGAGAGCGTGCTCGACCGCGTGATGGTGATCGCACGCAACCGTGCTTTGGCGGTGCATCATGTAACGGTTCACGAAATCCGCGGCAAACTCGCGATCTCGCTCGATCTGGAAGTGGACGGTAAATTGTCGCTGCGTGCCGCGCACGAATTGGCCGACGGTCTGGAAAACGCCATCGCCGGCGAGCTCGGCCTCGACGCTGAGGTCGAGACCCATATCGAGCCGCTGCAGCCGCAGGAGGCCTCCGGCCGCGAGGCACCGACGGAACGGGTCAAAGCGGTCGAGATCGCGCTGGCGGAACTCGCGCCGGAAACCCGGGTCATTCGCGACATCCACGACGTCCGCGTGCGCGAGACCGACGACGGTGAGATCGTCAATTTTCACTGCCGTGTAGATCCGGAACTCAGTGTCCAGACCGCGCACGAAAAGGTCGATGCGCTTGAACGCGCCCTGCGGGCCCGCTCGCCCTCGATCAAGCGCGTGATCGGCCATACCGAGCCGCACGGCTAACGGCTTCACCGTCTTCCAATTCTCACATCCACGGCCTAAATCAGACCCATGCGCACAGAAACTCATCCCCCAATTTTGCTCAAAGACTACCGCCCGCCGGATTGGCTGGTCGAGACCGTCATGCTCCAGGTCGCCCTGCATCCGACGCAAACCAAAGTACGTGCGACCCTCGCGCTCAAGCCCAACCCGGAAGCGGCGGTGGCGCCCTTGGTGCTGGATGGCGACGGTCTGTCGCTGGTTTCGCTCAAGATCGACGGCGTCGCGCTGCCAGCGGAGAATTACGTTGCTACGCCGGATAAGCTCACTATTCCGCAGGTGCCGAACCAGCCGTTCACGCTGGAAATCGAGACTCTGGTCGATCCGACGGCCAACTCGCAGCTTTCCGGGCTCTATCGTTCCAGCGGCACTTATTGCACGCAATGCGAGGCCGAAGGCTTCCGCCGCATCACCTACTTCCCCGACCGTCCGGACGTGATGGCGACCTACACCGCGCGCATCGAGGCCGACAAAGCCGAAGCGCCTGTGCTGCTCGCCAACGGTAATCTGATCGAGAGCGGCGAGCTGCCCGACGGCCGGCACTTCGCCGTGTGGAACGACCCGCATCCGAAGCCGTCGTATCTGTTCGGCATGGTCGGCGGCAATCTCGGTCACGTCGAGGACAAGTTCGTCACCATGTCCGGGCGCGAGGTCGTGCTGCGCATTTACGTCGAGCCCGGCAAGGAAGGCCGTTGCGCCTACGCGATGGACTCGCTGAAGCGTTCGATGCGCTGGGACGAGACCGCGTTCGGCCGTGAGTACGACCTCGACATCTTCATGATTGTCGCCGTTTCCGACTTCAACATGGGCGCGATGGAGAACAAGGGTCTCAACGTCTTCAACGACAAATACGTGTTGGCGACGCCCGAGACCGCGACCGATTCCGATTTTGCCGGCGTCGAAGCCGTCATCGCGCACGAATATTTCCACAACTGGACCGGCAATCGCATTACCTGCCGCGACTGGTTCCAGCTTTGCCTGAAGGAAGGTCTCACGGTTTTCCGCGATCAGGAATTCTCGTCGGACATGCGTTCGCGGCCGGTAAAGCGGATTTCCGACGTGCGTAATTTGCGCGCGACGCAGTTCGTCGAGGATGCGGGGCCTTTGGCACATCCAGTCCGTCCTGAAACGTACAAGGAAATCAATAATTTCTACACGACGACGATCTACGAAAAGGGCTCCGAAGTTGTGCGCATGGTCCATACGCTGATCGGACCGGAAAAATTTCGCGCCGGCATGGATCTCTATTTTGAACGCCACGACGGGCACGCGGCAACGGTCGAGCAGTTTATTCAATGCTTCGCGGACGTCAGCGGCCACGACATGACGCAGTTCAAGCTCTGGTACAGCCAGGCTGGAACGCCGGAGGTGACCGTCAGCACGCGCTTCGACGCCGCACGCAAGACTTACAGCGTCGAATGCAAGCAGAGCCTGGCGCCTACGCCGAACCAGCCGGACAAGAAGCCGATGGTGATCCCGTTGCGCGCCGGCCTCGTCGGCAAGGATGGGCGCGATCTGCCAATGACGCTGACGAACGCCGCCAAGATCGAGCGCGGCGTCCTCGAACTATCCGAACCCATGCACAGCTTCGAATTCGTCGGCATCGCGGAGCGGCCCGTGCTGTCGATCAACCGCAACTTCTCGGCGCCGATCAAACTTGTCACCGATCTCAACGCCGACGACCTCGACTTCCTGGCCGCGAACGATGCCGACGCCTTCAATCGCTGGCAGGCGCTGCAAACCGCCTCGACACAATTGCTGATCGACAACGTATCGGCCTTGCGCGCCGGCAAAGCGCCGCGCACCGATGAGAAATTGATAGCGGCGATGGCCGCCATTCTCGACGACGGTAAGCTGGAACCGGCTTTCATCGCTTTGGCGCTGGTGCCGCCGGGCGAAGGCGACATCGCCCGCGAAATCGGCAAAGACATCGACCCCGACGCGATTTTCGGTGCTCGCAAGGCATTGCGCGCCGTTATCGGCGACCGTCTCGGCGCAGCTTTGGCTGCCGCATACGAGCGGCTGACAATTACCGGCCCCTACTCGCCTGCTGCCAAGGATGCCGGAAAGCGCGTCTTGCGCAATGTCGCGCTCGATCTCCTCGCCGCGACGGCTAAGCCCGATGCGATCGCACGCGCGGCCCGCCAATACGACACCGCCGACAACATGACCGATCGCATGGCGGCGCTGGCGACCCTGTCGCTGCACGATGTCCCCGACCGCGACCGCGTCATTGCCGACTTCTACACCCGCTTCGCCACCGATGCGCTGGTGGTCGACAAATGGTTCATCCTGCAGGCCACTATCCCGCAGCCGGGTACGCTGGCCAAAGTGCGTGAACTGACCGCACACCCGGCCTTCTCATTTGCCAACCCGAACCGCGTCCGCTCGCTGATCGGCGCCTTCGCGCAGGCCAATCCAACCCAGTTCAACCGCCCCGACGGCGCCGGCTACGACTTCACCGCCAGCACGATCGTGGACCTCGATCCGAAAAATCCGCAGTTGGCCGCGCGTATGGCCACCGCTTTCCGCATCTGGCGCACGCTGGAAGCCGGCCGCCGCGCCAAGGCCGAAGCGGCGCTGACGCGCATCAATTCGGCACCAAACCTGTCGCGTGATCTGGCCGATATCGTCGAACGCGCACTCGGTTAGGTCTTTGAGGCGCGGTACCGCGATAGTCCGGCGGGTTCCACGACCGCCGCGTTACTACAGCACCGCCTTCTTTTTCATGTGGGTAACGATTTTTCAATAATTGACTCTACGGACTCTCGACAAACTGGCGCCTATCGATTCAAATCCTATGAGTGATTCGGCAAGCGATGCGGCACATCCTTCCGATTCTGGGCAGGGGATTCTTACCGAACGGAGGCCTTCATGGCGCGCGCCAATGTGGCGAGTGCGTCTGCACACCCGGATTCCATCAAAGGCCTCGCGCAGTCGATCGCCAAACCGGCGTATCGGCGGCTGCTGACGGCAGAGCCTTTGCTCCGGCGCGCAGTGCCCGTTCTGATCATCGCCTTCCTAGTCACCATCTGCGTCGGCGCGGGTGTCCAGGTTCTCGACCAGCGGCGTCAGACGCTGACCACGATGGCCGTCTCGCTCGACGCGATGGCCGATCTCGCCGCCGAACGTCTGCAACAACTCAAGCAGCCCGCCGACGCCGTCGAACGGCCGCAGGAGGTACTGGCCCGTGCATTGCCTCCCGGCGCGACCGGGATCGGCCGCCAGTTCCTGCTGACCAATGCCGACGGCATTATCGCTGCGGCGATCCCGACCACCGACGCCACGGTTGGCCGGCGGCTCATCGAGCTGCTCGGTCCTGCACAACCGCTGACGAC
>CAITEM010000060.1 GCA_903891395.1 uncultured Hyphomicrobiales bacterium
GCAACTGGTCGAACACCTTGAACAATTCGAGGATCACGGCGGGCGCCAGCCCCTCGAACGGCTCGTCGAGCAACAGCAGCTTGACGTTGCCCGACATGGCACGCGCCACCGCGACCATCTGCTGCTCGCCGCCGGACAGATAGTCGGCGGCGACATCCATGCGCACCTTGAGCCGCGGGAAATAGTCGAGGATCTGTTCTTCACTCCAGACGACGCCGTTGCTGCCGTCGGTCTTGCGCGCCAGCCTGCCGAGCGACAGATTTTCCCGCACCGTCATGCCGGCGAACAGCCCGCGGCCCTGCGGCACGTAGCCGATGCCCATCCGCGCGATATCCGGCGCCGGCAGGCCGGCGATGTTGCGGCCCTCGTATTCGATCGTGCCGGAGGCTGGCGGCACCAGCCCGGCCAGCGTCTTCAGCAGCGTCGATTTTCCCGCGCCGTTGCGGCCGAGCAGGGCCACGATCTCACCCTCGCGCACGTCCAGTGAGGCGTCGTTGAGGATGTGACTCTTGCCGTAGAAGGTGTTGACGCCTTCCAGGCGCAGCACCTGCGTTGCATTGGCGCCGGCTTCTTCGCTGCGCTTTGTTTCGACTTCCGGCACGCCGGTGCCGGTGTAGATTTCCTGCACGCGCCGGTCGTTGCGAACATCGGCAGGCGCGCCGGCCATCAATACTTCGCCCTGGTTCATCACGGTGACGCGTTGCGAGAAGCCGAGCACGCGGTCGATGTCGTGTTCGACGATCAACACCGGAATATTGGCGGCGATATTCTTGACCAAATTGGAGACGCGCTCGCGCTCGGCGGCGGCGAGACCCGCCAACGGCTCGTCGAGCAAGAGGACCTGAGGTTTCGATCCGAGCGCAATGCCGAGGTCCACAAGCCGCTGGCCGCCGTAGGACAAGTCGCCGCCGGGGATGTGCTCGATGCCTTCCAGTCCCAGGAATTTGATGAGTTCGGCGGTCTCGGTATGGACTTCCGGGTAGCTGTCGATGTCGCGCCAGATATTGAAACGCATGGCGTGCTGCGCTTGCAGCGACAGCCGTAGGTTTTCGTAGATCGGCAGACCCCGGAACACGTTGGTGATCTGGAACGAACGCGCCAGTCCCTGGTGACAGATCTGGTGCGAAGACAGGCCGTGGATGTCGCGGCCGGCGAGTTTCACGGTGCCGGTGTCCGGCACGTAGAGGCCCGACACCAGATTGAACAATGTGGTCTTGCCGGCGCCGTTCGGCCCGATCAGCGCATGAATCTCGCCGGCGCCGACGGTGAGGCTGGCGTCGATCACCGCGCGGATACCGCCGAACTGTTTCGAGACGGCGTCGACCGCCAGCACCGTGCCCTGCAGCGTTTGCGGCCGCAGAAATGTCGGCAGCGGCAGGCCTTCGTAGATTTTGCGTTTGCTCATGGCCGCGGCCTCTTCCGGCAGCGGACGCCAGCGCCGGGTCAGTCTCTCCCATATGCCGACGAGTCCGTCCGGCGAATAAATGACGAAACCGACGAAGATCAGCCCGAAATAAAGCAGCCAATTGGCGCTCCAGATCGAGAAAATCTCGCGGAACAGGATAAAGAACAACGAGCCGAGCGCCGGCCCGAGAATGTTGTGCATGCCGCCGATCACGACCATCGCCAGCATCTCGCCGGCGAATGGCACGGAGACCGCTTCGGCCGACACCAGGTAGGTCTGGAAGCCGAGCAGCGCGCCGGCCAATCCCGTCACCACCGCCGACAGCACAAAGACGCCGAGTTTGTATCGTTCGACCGGATAGCCCTGGAACGTGGCGCGCAGTTGGTTCTCGCGGATCGCGACCAGGACGTGTCCGAACGGCGAACGTGTTACACGTAACAATAGGTAGAGTACCGCCACGCCGATCAGCGCGACCACGATGTAAAAGGCGAGACTGTCGTCGAGCGATATGGGTCCGATGGTGCCGCGTTTCAGACCGCCGAGGCCGTCTTCGCCGCCGGTCACCTCGCTCCAGCGGAACGCCACGGTGTAGGTCAGGGCCGCCAAAGCCAGCGTCAGCAGCGAGAAATAGACGCCACGGCGGCGCAGGATGATCATGCCGGCGAAGGCCGACACCACGGCGACGATCATCATCGACAGGATCAGCGGCAGCCACATCTGGTTCGGAAACCAGTGCAACTGGATCAATCCGGCGGCATAGGCGCCGATGCCGAACCATGTGCTGTGACCGAAGGACACGAGCCCGGTGTAGCCGACGCACATATTCAGCCCCATCGCCGCGATCGCGAGGATGACGACGTTGATGGCGGTGTTCATCGACAGACCAAGCACCGGCATCAGGAACGGCAGCGCAAGCAATCCGAGGCTGGCGATCAGCAGCGGCCGGTATTTCGCGTGGGGTGGCGCGATGGTCATTCGAACTTCTCGATGCGTTCACCGAGCAGACCGCGCGGCCGGAACAGAAGGACGAGGAACATCAGGATGTAGATCGAGGCTTCGCCGGCGGCCGGCGCGAAATGAATGGTCATGCCGCGCACGACGCCGACCAGCAGTGCGGCGATGACCACGCCCCAAAAGCTGCCGAGGCCGCCGATCACGACGACGACGAAGGCGACGGTGATGATTTCGGCGCCCATCGCCGGATGCACGATTGTGATCGGCGCGAACAGCGCGCCGCCGACAGCGGCCATGCCGACGCCCAGCATGACGATCGCCGTCATGTATGGTTGAAGGCGAATGCCGAGCGCCGCCACCATGTCCGGGCGTTGGATGCCGGCGCGCACGACGCGGCCGAACGATGTCTTGTGCAGCAGCAGCCAGATGGCGAGCAAGATGGCCGCCACGATGCCAAGCAGCATCAGCCGGTAACGCGAGAACAGAAAATCGCCGACGAAGATCGCGCCCTTCAGGCTGGCCGGCATGGTCTGCGACAGCGGCGAGGCGCCCCAGATGATGCGGATCAGTTGTTCCGCGACCATGGCGAGGCCGAATGTGACCAGCAGACTCAAGATCGGATCGGCCGTGTAGAAACGCCGCAGGATGAATCGCTCGAACAGGATGCCGAGCAACGCAACGAGGATCGGCGATACCACGACCGCCGGTCCGAATCCGAGATATTGCGTGAGGGTGACGGCAAGATAGGCGCCGAGCGCGTAGAATGCGCCGTGTGCCAGGTTCACGACGCCGCCGACACTGAAGATCAGCGACAGACCGAGCGCAATGAGCAGGTAGTAGCCGCCGAGGACGAGACCGTTGACGACTTGTTCGAGCAAAAACATGAACGGTTTTCTCGAAACGCAAGAGAAACGGCAGGCGGCATCACACGAGCCGCCTGCCTACGGTCACCAACGCCCCGGTGGCGTCCGCGCTGCTATCCTACGCGAACACGCAGGCGTTCTGCGCCTTGGACGGGTTTATGACCTCAAGCGGCTCGTTTGCGTTCGGGATGGCCGTGCCGAGTTCCAGAAAATCCCACTTGTCCTTAGCCTGACCCTTGGCGCGGACGGTGAACGGATAGGCTTCCTGGATGAGCTGATGATCCCATGAACGGAAATAGCCCTTGCGGCCTTTGAGAATGTCGAACTGCGTCTCTTTCTCGAAATAGGCGATCAGTTTATCCGTGTCGGTCGACTTGGTCTCGTTCATGGCCTGCGCCATCATCTTGAGCGAGACGTATTCGATCCAGGCATGGTTCTCCGGCGGCTTGCCGTTGCGCTTGATGAACTCCGCGACGAAGGCTTTCGAGGCCGGAACGTCGGACGTGTGATACCAGACCGTCGGCCAGGTGCCGCTCAGATTGCCTTCGCCCGCGGCCCAGGCGTCGGCGGTGTTGAGGTTGAAGCCGACGATCGGGAACGGCAGGCCGAACTCGGCATATTGCTTGACCAAGGTGGTGACTTGATTGCCCGCGAGGTTCGAGCAGACGATGTCGGGCTTGCCTTGGCGGATTTTCAACAGATAGGGGCTGAAGTCGGTGACGTCGGTCGCCACCAGTTCGTCGCCGAGCACGGTGCCGCCGTTTGCGGCGAAGAAGGCGTTGGCGGCGCCGCGCAGATCGTGTCCGAACAGATAGTCGGCCGTCAGGGTGTAGAACTTCTTGCCCTTCATCATGTTGTCGCGCACCAGCGCCTTGCCGACGGCGTTGACCATCACCGTGCTGGGGAAGTCGACATGGAAGGTGTAGCGGTTGCAGTTCTTGCCGCGCAGCGCGTCGGAACGGGCGCCAATCTGCATGAACAGCTTCTTGTTGCGCGCCGCGACCTGCATGATCGTCGCCGCCGACGCGGAGTTGATCTCGCCCATCAGCACGGTGGCGCCATCCTGCTCCAGCATGCGCTGGGCTTTGTTCGC
>CAITEM010000061.1 GCA_903891395.1 uncultured Hyphomicrobiales bacterium
GAGGTGCTGATGGAGGGCCGGGCAGAGGATATCGTGAATAACCCGGACGTCCGGCGGCTCTACCTGGGCGAGGAATTCCGCCTATAGGGCGTGCACTTGGCTGAGTCTCGGCAAATCAGCCCAATATATGTGCAATGCTGCGCTGCGGAATCATATATCGCCCGTGCGCGGAAGCTGGTATAGTCAAAAACAAGCAAGAATCAGACCAGTTTCCGCCGGGAAACCTCTATGGCGTTGTCGCAAAGACTAGAATTCCGTCAGAGCCAAGCGCTGGTGATGACCCCGCAGCTGATGCAAGCCATCAAGCTGCTGCAACTTTCGAGCCTGGATCTTGCCGCCTATGTCGAAGGCGAACTCGAACGGAACCCCCTTCTGGAGCGCGCCGAGGCCGACGACAATTCGGGGCCGAGTTCCGAACCCGAAGCGCCGATGACCGAGCGCAACGAGGATCTGGCGCC
This sequence comes from uncultured Hyphomicrobiales bacterium, assembly GCA_903891395.1. Classification (GTDB taxonomy): domain Bacteria; phylum Pseudomonadota; class Alphaproteobacteria; order Rhizobiales; family Xanthobacteraceae; genus Pseudolabrys. The sequence goes on from CAITEM010000061.1 coordinate 459, forward strand.
GACCGCGGACTGGATGGGCGAGGACCTCGAGGTCAACCGCGCCTCGATGGAGCAGAGCCTCGGCACGGAACTCGAGAACGTCTTCCCCGATGACGGCGGCGCCAAAACCGCTCCGACGGAAACACCGCCGCCGAACTATTCCGAATGGTCGGGCGTCGGCACCGGCGGCTCAGAGGACTCCAGCTACAATCTCGAATCCTTCATCACGGCCGAGATCACGCTCGCCGATCACCTCGCCGAGCAGATGGCGCTGGCGATTTCGGATCCGGCGCAACGCATGATCGGCCGCTACCTCGTCGATATGGTCGACGAGACCGGGTACCTCACCGGCGATCTCGATTCCGTCGCGGAGAAACTCGGCGCCACCCGCGGTGATGTCGAGGCGGTGCTCAAGATTCTCCAGACGCTCGATCCGCCCGGCGTCTGCGCGCGCTCGCTCACCGAATGTCTTGCGCTGCAGCTCAAGGATCGTAACCGCTACGACCCGGCGATGCAGGCGCTGGTCGAACATCTCGAATTGCTGGCCAAGCGCGACCTGGCGGCGTTGCGCCGGCTGTGCGGCGTCGGCGACGAAGACCTCGCCGACATGATCGCGGAAATCCGCAATCTCAATCCGAAGCCGGGCCTGGCCTTCGGTTCGACGCTGGTGCAGCCGATCGTGCCCGACGTCTACGTGCGCGCGGCGTCCGACGGCTCATGGCAAGTCGAACTGAATTCCGACACGTTGCCGAAAGTGCTCATCAGCCAGCGCTATCATGCGCAGGTGTCGAAAACTACGCGCAACGAGAAAGACAAAGTCTATCTCGCCGACTGCCTGCAGACCGCGACATGGCTGGTCCGCGCGCTCGATCAGCGTGCCAAGACAATTCTGAAAGTGTCGAGCGAGATCGTGCGTCAGCAGGACGGTTTCTTCACCAAGGGCGTGCAGCACTTGCGTCCGCTCAATCTCAAGACGGTTGCCGACGCCATCGGCATGCACGAGTCGACAGTGTCGCGCGTCACCGCCAATAAATACATGGCGACCAGCCGCGGCATTTTCGAATTGAAATATTTCTTCACGTCGTCGATTGCGGCGTCCGACGGCGGCGAAGCGCATTCGGCGGAAGCCGTGCGCCATCGCATTCGTCATTTGATCGACGCCGAAACGCCAGTCGACGTGCTGTCCGACGACACCATTGTCGATCGCTTGCGCGAAGTCGGCATTGACATCGCGCGCCGCACGGTCGCCAAATACCGGGAGGCAATGCGGATACCGTCTTCTGTACAAAGACGCCGTGAAAAACAGGCCGCAAACGCCTAGGAACCATTAAGCAAGTCGTGCCAAGCTTGCTGGATCGAGACGAGGAACTTTTCCAAGCTGAGATGTTTAGCCCATAGGTAAATTAGTGCGGCGGTTCGGCCCGCCGCCCGGCCAGGGAGGCGTAACGAATGACTCTGCGTGTATCTGGAAAAAACATCAACATCGGTTCGGCGCTATCGCAACGGATTACCGATCGCGTCGAAGAAGCGGCTTCAAAATATTTCAACGGCGGTTATTCAGGCCACGCCACGGTCGGCAAAGATGGTTTTGGGTTTCGCACGGAATGCATGTTGCACTTGGATTCCGGTACGACGCTCGAAGCCGAAGGCATGGCGGCGGACGCCTACGACAGCGCGGCGCAGGCTTCCGAGCGCATCGAAAAACAACTCCGCCGTTACAAGCGGCGCCTCAAGGATCACCAAGGCCGCCGGGGCGGCTGACCACTCGCCGATACGGTTAAAGCGGGCGGGTCCGCCTCGCGCTTACATCCGAGCGTGCTCAATTTGATCGCTTACGCGCTTATTTTCGGCGCTTATTTTGGCGGCGGGGTTCCCACCTGCGCACCCCATGCGGCTACCACGGCCATTGACGTTGCCGCGCGCCGCTCTATAAGGACCGCGACCTCACAACCCCTTTATAAGTCTACGCTGTCGTTTACGATCATTGGACAGGTCCATGACGCTCACCGATCTCGTTGCGCCGACGGCAATTCTTCCGGCGCTCAAGGTCAACGGCAAGAAGCAAGCGATCCAGGAACTCGCCGCGCGCGCGGCTGAGCTCACGGGTCAGAGCGAGCGTGCGATTCTGGAAATCCTGTTGCAGCGCGAGAAGCTCGGCTCGACCGGCGTCGGCAATGGCATTGCGATCCCGCATGGCAAGCTGCCGAAGCTCGGCCGCCTGTTTGGATTGTTCGCGCGCCTCGAGCGGCCGATCGATTTCGAGTCGCTCGACAACCAGCCGGTCGATTTGATTTTTCTGCTGCTGGCACCGGAAGCCGCGGGCGCCGATCATCTCAAGGCGCTGGCGCGGGTTGCGCGTTTGCTGCGCGATGCGGAAATCGCGCGCAAGCTGCGTGAGTCGACCGACGCCAACACGATGTACGCCGTGCTGGCGATGCCGGCCGCGAGCAGCGCGGCTTAATAATTCTCGTAAATTAAAAAGGCGCCGCGACCGTTTTGGCCGCGACGCCTTTTGCTATTTGCGGGTGTAGCCCGAACGCCTTAGTGAACGCTCACGGCCTCAAGCTCCTGGCTCCAGGCGTTGGCCAGCGCGGCTTCGCGCGTGTCGGTGAGCATGATCGGCGTGCCGTCGGCGGCATGCAGGGCGAACAGTTTCAGCCCCGGCTCGATCTTCGGCGCCTGCGGAAACAGGTTGGCGACGTCCTCGGAATTGATGCTCTTGACGTAAGCCAGACGGCCGTCGCCGAGATGCGCCAATGCCTCCTGCGTGATCGCCGGAGCGACCGTATTCGGTTCAATCGTCTTATCGATATTCATGGCCCTCGACTCCTTCTAAGATACAACGCTCGACGCCGTCGAGTCCTTCTTCACAAGTTCGTCATTCCAACTCGTTGATCGCGATTGTCTTAATGATCCGTTCGGCCTGCGGCCGGACGAGGTCGATCGACAACAATCCGTTCTTCAAGTCCGCACCCAGCACCTCCATGCCGTCCGCCAGCACGAAGGTGCGCTGGAATTGGCGCGCGGCAATGCCGCGGTGAAGATATTGGCGGCTTTTGTCATCCTGCTGCCGGCCGCGGATGACCAACTGACTTTCCTCGATGCTGACATCGAGTTGGTCGCGGGTGAATCCGGCAACCGCAAGCGTGATGCGCAGCCGTTCGGGATTTTGCCCGTCATGCGCCAGCCGTTCGATATTGTATGGCGGATAACCGTCGGCTCCTTTGGCAACGCGGTCGAGCACGCGCTCGATCTCGTCGAAGCCCAACAGGAACGGACTGGATAGTGACGGAACTCGTGACATCGGTCTCAAAGCCCTCGCTTGAAGCGACTTTGACTGAGGCCCCTTACGGGCACCCCTTAACCGGCCGGCAACCGCCGTCCGGTCCCGGTTAATATGGGGGACCCCCGTTAAAGGTTCAAGAACGGGCCTGAACCCGGCTTTTCGGCCTAGGAAAGGCCGTTCGGGGGAAGCCTGCCGCGCCGCCTTATACGATTCAGACCGGCTGAAAAGGCCCGGTTCTGCTTGGTTAAATTAAGCATTCCCGTTTTCCTTACTCGGTAAAAGAACTTTTAAGAAGCGACTCAATTGCAACCGGTCCCAGTAAGGTCGTGCCAGCCTGAAAACGATTTTTTCACGCAGGCGCATCGGGGAGCCGCACCTTGATCTCACGTGCCATCGATTTCGATCCGTTCGGCGAAACCTTCGAACAGAAGGTCTTCCGCAACGCCAAGCGCCTCTGCGTCGTCTTCGCCATCGGCGCGGTCACCCTCAGCGTGCTCGACCTCGCCAACATCCGCACGGTCGGGAATGCCAGCGCCGTGATGCGCGCCGGCAACATCAATGTCGCCGATATCCACGACCAGGTCCGCGCCGGTATCGAGTTCATCTCATTCACGTCGGACGAGCCGTCCGCCGTCGTCGCCATTCCGCGCGATAGCTTCAACATCGCCTCGCGTTCCGCCGGTCGCCGGTCTTTCCGCCGCGCGCGAGCAGGACGCAGTCCAGTTTGCCATGGCCCCGCCCGCGGGCATGTCGCGCACGGAATTGCGGATCGCAGATCGCAGTGCGTCTCCGGGTCCGGCGGCGTCGTACCAACTCGTCAGCGCCGATCCGAACGGGTTGCCGATGGCCTCCGTCGGCTCGTCCGCCGTGTCGCTGCCGATGTCGGCGTCGATCCCGCTCGATATGGTGCCGATGCCGCGCGCGGCGCCCGGCGTCCCGCCGCCATCACCGGCCGATCGCTTGCATTTGCAGGGCAAGGACCGCGCGAAAGCCGAACGCTGCCTCGCCAATGCGATCTACTTCGAATCGCGCAGCGAGCCGGTGCGCGGCCAGATGGCGGTGGCGCAGGTCGTCGTCAACCGCGCCTTCTCGGGCTTTTATCCGAACGACATCTGCGGCGTCGTCTATCAGAACGCCAGCCACCATCTCGCCTGCCAGTTCACCTTCGCCTGCGACGGCAAGAGCAAGGCGATTACCGAACGCGGCCAATGGGCGCGGGCAACTCGCATCGCCAAGGAAACGCTCGACGGCAAGATCTATGTGCCGGAAGTGGCGAAGTCGACGCACTACCACGCCATCTATGTGCACCCGAACTGGGTCGGCGAGATGAGGAAGATGGTGCGCTACGGCCTGCACAATTTCTATCGGCCCTACGCCTGGGGCAACGGCGCCGAGGAGCCGACCTGGGGCAGCGGCGCGATGGCGCTGGCGAAGAAGAACTAGCCGCGCAATCAGCGATATTTGATGCGGCTACAGTTTCAGCTTGAACAGTTTGATCGCATTGTCGCGGCCGATCTTGTCGCGGTCGGCCTGGCCGATCTCGGCGGTATCGAACCATTGCGCCGCCTGGCCGACGTCCTCGAACGGCCAGTCGACCGAGAACATCACGCGGTCCGGGCCCATCTCGGTCATGGCATTGACCAGCGACGGCGTATGAAAATTGCCTGACGTCGTGACATGGAAGTGCGCGCGGAAATAATCCGCGACGCCCTTTTTCGCCGCGTATTTATGCGGCGCCTTCATCCAGGCGTTGCGGTTGTCGATGCGCCAGAGCTGCACCGGAATGCCTTCGCCGAGATGCCCGAGCACGATCTTGAGTTTTGGGAATTCGTCGAACAAGCCGCTGCCGATCAGCCGGAAGGCGTGCACCGCAGTCTCGGCCGAGAACGCCCAGTTCGGACCGAGCAGCCAGTTGTGGCCTTCGTATTGTTTCGTCCAGTTCGGCAATGGATTGCGCGGGTGCAGATAAAATGGCACGTCGAGGGCCTCAACTGCGCGCCAGAACGGCCGGTATTGCGGCAGATCGTAATAGGTCACGTTGTCGGGCGTGCCGATATTCGAAAAACCGTTGACCAGCGCGCCGACCATGCCGAGGTCTTTGACGCAGCGGGTCAGTTCGGCGGTCGCGGCGTCCGGGTCCTGCATCGGCAGTGCGGCGAAGGCGGTAAAGCGCGCCGGGCGCTTGCGCACTTCGTCGGCCAAGACGTCGTTGGCCTGTCTGGCGACCGCGATTGCGGTTTTGACGTCATGGATCGCCTGCACCGCCGGCGCATTGAGAGACAAGATCATCATCTCGACGCCGTGTTTATCCATCTCGCGCAGGCGTGTGTCCTGCACGTCAACGAGACGATGCTCGAGATCTTTCCAGACATGGGCGCCGAACACCTGCGAGTCGCTGAGCGTCGGCTCGATGGCGACGTGCTCCTCGAGCGCGATTTTGCCTTGCATGTCGTTTCCCCCGGGTTGTTTTGCCGGCATCATGCAATGGCGCGGCGAAGCTTGTCAGTCGAAATCTAGCGGAGGCGTTTCTTGGCAAAAGCGCGGCCTGAAGACGATTTCATGTAGCGTTCGAAAGCCACGGCCTTGGCTTCGTCGGAAAAGGCCACGTAGGTCACAAGTTGCCAAGGCTTGAATTTAGCGGTGTGGCTCGATTGTCCGGCATTATGCGCGGCAAGCCGTTTGCGTAAATCGTCGGTCAGGCCAACGTAAGTTTCTTTGGGAAAATCGATGCTTTCGAGGAAATAAACATATTTCATCGAAGACCATTTCAGCCCGTCTTCGCCGTAGAGGCTACGACGGGCAACCTTCGCTCGCTTCGCGGGGGCTGAATCCTCAGGTCCGGCGGTGGCGAAGGTTGGTGGAGCCAAGCGGGATCGAACCGCTGACCTCCTGCATGCCATGCAGGCGCTCTCCCAGCTGAGCTATGGCCCCAATCTCTGAATTCTTATTCCCGCCGTCTGGAACGGAGCGGGTCTTAGCACGTCGCCGGTTAAACGGCGAGGCTCATGTCTCTTCTTCTTTTTCGATGCCTTCGCCGATGATGTCGGTGACGTCCGGATCGCCTTCGTCCTGCTCTTCGATGAAGGCCGCATCGTCGAGGCTCTCGTCGGCTTCGACTTCGTCCTCGGCCGCTGGAGTTCCGTCGGCGTTCTTCTTACCCTGCTGCTCGGCCTCGGCATCCTCGAGCGAAACGAATTCGGCGTCCGCCGTCTCCGGCACCACGGCCTCGACTTCCGCCGCCGGCACCGGGCGCGCCGCTTCGGGCGGCCGCGAGCGCGACTGCACCGGCACGATGATCGGTACGACTTTGCCGGTATAGGGCGATATCACCGGCGTCTTGCCGAGGTCGTAGAATTTACGACCCGTTTCGGGGCAGACGCGTTTGGTGCCGAGCTCGGTTTTAGCCACGGTCAAGGTTCCTCGAAAGGTCTATAAAACGATGCTTTGCTGTAAGCGGTGCTTCACTTGGCTAGTTGCAGCGCACCTGTCAAGCGCTTCGGAACAGCCGGTCGCCCTGGGATGACGGTCCCCAAGGCCGCGTGGTAGGACGGCCCGGCTTTTAAGGATAGGTCTCACCGTGAACTCCGAAGCGTTAACGCCCCTGACCGCCCGCCGCAGCGGCCCCCTCAAGGGCCGGATCCGCGTCCCCGGCGACAAATCGATCTCCCACCGGGCGCTGATTCTGGCCGCCATGACGGTCGGCGAGAGCACCATCGGCGGGCTCCTGGAAGGCGACGACGTTATCCATACGGCGGACGTCATGCGGGCGCTGGGCGCCAAGGTGGCACGGTCGCACGAGGGCCTTTGGCGCATTCACGGCGTCGGCGTCGCCGGCTTTGCTGAACCGGCAGGGCCGCTGGATTTCGGCAATTCGGGCACAGGCTGCCGCTTGGTTGTCGGCGCGGTGGCCGGATGCGGCATCACCGCGACTTTCGACGGCGACGCGTCATTGCGCAAACGGCCGATGCGCCGCGTGCTCGATCCGCTGGAGAAAATGGGCGCGCGCGTCGTCAGTGCCGGCGAAGGCGATCGCTTGCCGCTGACGCTCAAAGGCGCGACCGACCCGATGCCGATTACCTATGAATCTCCGGTGCCGTCGGCGCAGTTGAAGTCGGCCGTGCTGCTGATGGGCTTGGCCGCGCCGGGCGAGACCACCGTTATCGAAGCGGAAGCGACCCGCGACCACACCGAGCGCCTGCTGAAACATTTCGGCGCCAAGATCGTCACCAAGCCGCACGGCCAGCACGGCCGCCGCATCGTCTTGCA
>CAITEM010000062.1 GCA_903891395.1 uncultured Hyphomicrobiales bacterium
AGTTCATCTTCGCCTGGACCATGCCGCATATCGGTCGCAACACGCCGGTCACGACCCTGATCAGCCTGCATTTCACTTTCGGCATCATCATTTTGGCCGTGGCAATCGTCCGGCTTGTCTGGCGGGCAACGCATGGCGAACCGGCGCCGCTGGACGGCATTCCGCCGTGGCAGACGCTGAGCGCCCGCATCTTGCATTGGCTGCTGTATCTGCTGCTGTTCGTCGTTCCGCTGCTCGGCTGGATCAACGCCTCATGGCGCGGCATGCCGGTGGTGATGTTCGGGCTCGAACTGCCCAAGCTGCTGGCGACCCGCGCGCCCGGCTGGGGCTGGACCGGCGACGTCCACGGCTTGCTGGCGAATTACGCGATGCTGGCGCTCGTCGCGCTGCATGTGCTGGCGGCGCTGTATCACTACTTCGTCCGGCACGACGGCGTGCTGCAGCGAATGCTGCCGGGGCGTTAGCAAGCCACGAATCTCACGGCTCGAGTTCGCTATCCCAATACAGATAATCGACCCAGCTCTCGTGCAGGTAGTTCGGCGGGAACAGCCGGCCGTTGCGATGCAGATGATGCACGGTCGGCTGGAACGGTAATTGCGCCGGAAACATCCGCGCTTCCGCCATCGTCAAACTGCCCTTGCGCAGATTGCAGGGCGAGCAGGCGGCGACGACATTGTCCCACGACGTAATACCGCCGCGCGAGCGCGGGATCAGATGATCGAAGGTGAGGTCGTCGCGGTCACCGCAATATTGGCAGGAGAAGCGGTCGCGCAGGAACACGTTGAACCGCGTGAAGGCTGGATGCGTCGAGGGTTTCACGTAGGTCTTGAGCGACACCACGCTCGGCAGCTTCATCTCGAATGTGGGCGAGTGCACCGCGCGGTCGTAATTGGCGACGATGTTCACGCGGTCGAGAAACACCGCCTTGATGGCATCCTGCCAGGACCATAACGACAGCGGATAATAGCTCAGCGGCCTGAAGTCGGCGTTGAGCACGAGCGCTGGAAATCCAGTCGGCGAAACGTGAACGTTCAAAGCAACGCTCCCAACCTCCTCAAAGGCTGCCGCCACGCAGCTAACGCCCTAGTATAGGGGCAGCGTGACAGGCTTGTGAAGTCAATCGGCGGCGTTACCCAAAACCGGCTAAGCGAGCCGGGCGAATTGCTTGGCGAGGAATTCAGCCCCGTGGCGCAGGCCTTCCTGGTCGATGCCGTGGCCGATGCCGGGCGAGACGTGCCATTCCGCTGGCACCTCCAGCGCAGCCAAGCCCTGCGCCGCGTGCATGAGGGCCTGCACAGGGATGACCTGATCCTGGTCGCCGTGAATCAGCAGTACCGGCGGCCGGCTGGTGATCCCGGCGGCGAAGGCGTCGGGATCGAGTTCTTCGGGCGCCACCAGCATGCCGGAATAACCGACGATGCCGGCCGGCGCGACCTTGCGGCGGAGGCCGACGTGCAGCGCCATCATGGTGCCTTGGGAGAAACCGACCAGCGCCAGAGCCTGTGGCGGCAGATTGCGCCGTTTCAACTCGGCGTCGAGGAAAGCGTCGAGCGCCGGCGCCGCGGCCTGCACGCCGTCCCAGCGTTCGTTCGGATCGCGGAACGTCAGCGGGAACCATTCGCGGCCCATCGGCGATTGGCCGCAAGCGCGCGGCGCGTGCGGTGAGACAAAGGCGGCGTCCGGCAACAGGCCCTGCCAGGCGCGGCCGATGTCGATCAGGTCGCTGCCGTCGGCGCCATAGCCGTGCAGGAAAACGACAAGTTGTTTGGCGGTGCCGGACTTCGGCTCAAGTTTTGGTCCATCAAGTTTTGGCCCGTCGAGTTCAGCCATTTTTCTTTTTCCTCTTCGGTGCTTTCTTTTTTGCGGATTTCGCGGCTGGCTTCTTCACGCCGACCTTTTTCGCGCCGACCGGCACGACGTCGCGTTTCTTCACCGCATGATAATAGGCCCACAGCAGATGCGCCGCCACGCCGCGCCATGGGCGCCAAGCCTCGGCGATTTTCGTCAGCGCCTTGGCGTCCGGGCGTTTGCGCAGATTGAGCGCGATGCGGGCGGCCTCCTGCACGGCGAGATCGCCCGCCGGAAAGGCGTCGGCATGACCCAGGCAGAACAACAGATAGATATCGGCGGTCCACGGCCCGATGCCGTGCAGCGCGATGAGCGCGGCGTGCGCCACGTCGGCATCCATGTTGCCGACGGCGTCGAGGTCGATATGGCCACCGGCGACCGCCTTGCCGATTTCCTTGATGGATTTGATCTTGGCGTTCGACAGTCCGAGCCGCTTCAGTTTGTTCGGCCGTGCCTTGCGCACGGCGTCGTGGTGGAACGGCTCGAAGGCCGCAAACAGCCGGTCGCGAATGGCCGCCGCGCTGGCGACGGACAATTGCTGGCCGCAGACGATGGCGCACAGTCCCGCATAGCCGCCCTCGCGGCGGCGCAGGCTGAAGGGGCCGGCTTTTTCGGCCACCGGAACCAGCCGCGGGTCCGTGACGATCAACTGGGCAAGCCCGGCGCGCAGATCGTCCTCAGTGTGGAGGAAGTGGGTCATACTTTCCTTGTAACGAATCCGGTGCCTTACATCCGCTCGTCCCCCGAAAGCGGGGACCCAGGCCAGGCTATAATCACGGGATTCCCGTTTTCGCGGGAATGAGCGGAGAATGCATTTGGCGTTTCGCATCAATCTTGGCAATGACAAATAATGCCACCCGTTTTCCGGTTTGCGCCTTCCCCCAACGGTTATCTGCATCTCGGCCACGCGCTTTCAGCTTTGCTGAATGCAGACCGGGCGCGGACGTCAGGCGGCCGCTTGCTGCTGCGGGTCGAGGACATCGATGCCACACGCTGCCGGCCGGAATACGAGGCGGCGATTGATGAGGATCTCGCTTGGCTCGGTCTGCGATGGGAGCATCCGGTGCGGCGGCAATCGGAGCATTACGACGAGTACCGCGGCGCTCTGGCCAGACTCGACGCGATGGGCCTGATCTATCCGAGCTTCGAGAGCCGGGCCGATATCGCCCGCCAAGTGACCGAACGCGGCGCCCAATGGCCCCGCGATCCGGATGGCGCGCCGCTTTATCCGGGCAGCGCCAGATCGATGGCGCCCGCCGAACGCGACCGGCGCATGGCGGGTAGTGAGCCCTATGCCTTACGCCTCGATATGGCCGCCGCGCTGGCGCACACGGGGTCGCTGACGTGGATGGAGACTGGCGCAGGTCCGTCCGGCGAGACCGGTACGATCCCCGCAGATCCTTCCGCTTGGGGTGACGTCATTCTGGCGCGCAAGGAGACGCCAGCCAGCTATCATCTGGCGGTGGTGGTGGACGACGCCGCGCAGGGCGTTACCGACGTGGTGCGCGGCCGCGACCTGTTTCACGCCACGGCCGTGCACCGGCTCTTGCAGGCGCTGCTCGGCCTGCCGCAGCCGCGTTACCACCACCATCGTCTCATTCTCGACGGCGAGGGCCGCAAATTGTCGAAATCCACCGCAGCTACCGGGCTCCGAGAGTTACGCGCCAAGGGCGTAACCCCTGTTGAAATCCGGGCCACGGCCGGCCTCGATTGAGGCCCGCTTCCGTGCCATGCTTTGCGTGGGGCGAAGGAGCTGATGGCGAAGAAAAAGCGCAACAAGCGCAAAGTCACCCGCAAAGTTGCAGGCAAGAGCCAGGCGCCGGCCCGGCGCGCGGTCGAGGCCGCGCTCGCCGGCATTGCGCATGACATTCGTACGCCGCTGACCGGCATCGTCGCGCTGGCGGAATTGCTGGCGGCCTCCAATATCGGCCCGCGCGAGCGTGAATGGGCCAACGCCATCAAGAGCGGCGCCGACCATCTCGCCGTGCTGTCCAGCCTGATCGTCGACGCCGCCCGCGCCGATTCCGCCAAGCTCGTGCTGCGGAACGAGCCGTTCGCGCCGCGCACGCTCGCCGAGACCGTCGGGCAGGCGCTCGTGGCCCGCGCCGGCAATCGCAGCGTCACCGCCAAAGTCGAGGCTGCGGGCGACTTGCCGGCGCTCGTTTCCGGTGACGCATTGCGGCTGCGCGCAGCCTTGGAAAACCTCACCGACAACGCGGTGAAATTCACGCACCAGGGCGGCGTGACCTTCAGCGCCACGGCCGCGCCCGCCGCGCGACGCCGCGTGCGATTGGTCTATACGGTCACCGACAGCGGCATCGGCATGACCGCCGCCGAACTGAAATTGCTGTTCAAGCCGTTCGCGCAGGCGAGCGAACAGATCGCGCGGCGCTACGGCGGCGCCGGTCTCGGATTGGTCTTCGTCAAGCGTATCGCCAAGGCGATGGGCGGCGACCTCAAAGTCACCAGCAAGAAAGGCAGCGGCAGCACGTTCCGGCTCACCGTCGTGGTGGAGCGCTTCGCGGCGCCGGCGTCGGGCGGGGTCAAACGCGGCGCGCCCCTGCGGCCGTTGTCGATCCTCTGCGCCGAGGACAACCCGTACGGCCGCGCGGTGATGAACACGATCGTCACCGAACTCGGCCATCGCATCGATTTTATCGACAGCGGCGAGGCCGCGGTCGAGGCCGCGGCGCGCGGCGGCTACGACGCGCTGCTGATCGACGTCACTTTGTCCGGCCTCGACGGCATCGAAGCGACGCGGCGCATCCGCGCGCTGCCGGGCAAGGCCGGCAAGGTAAAAGTGATCGGAATATCGGGACGCGACGACAACGGCACCGAACAAGCCGCGCGGGGCGCCGGTATGAACTACTATTTTGCAAAACCGATCAGTCCGAGCCGGCTGGCGCAGGCGTTGGGCAGCGTCGAAAAATGAAAGCTATCCGGAATCCCGACAGGAGCCAATGATGTGGACGGCCTTGCAGCGGCAGCTATTCGCAACCCTGCTGATTTTTGTGTTTGGAATCGCCGCGGCCGACGCGCAGCAGCCGGCATCGGCCGATAAAGGTACACTTGCGAAGTGCCTCGACGCTGCGACGGAAGCGGCGAACTTCGGCGGCCAATGCATCGGCATTATCGCGGACCCGTGCATGAAAAAGGCCGAGGGGAGCACTTCCGATGTAAAGGATAAAAAGGCCTGTGCCGCGCGCGAACTTGCCGTCTGGAATGACATTTTGACCGATGCGCTTCGGCAGATAAAAGCCGGCGCCGATAACAAGATGAATGCGAGCGTGACATCCGCTCAGGCCGCGTGGTCGCAATCGCTGAAGGCGCTTTGCCCGATATTCAATAACCTCGATCCAGGCATGTCGGAAGGTGGCGCGGAATATTGCGGCCTGCAGGAGACGGCGCGCCGGGCGCTGGTGCTCAAGCGGCTAGGTGAAGCGGTGGGCACTGATTGCAAAAGAGATAACGGCGCGGGCCGGGAATATCCCGAACCCGCGCTTGTCATCATCTAAAAATGATAATTGACGCCGACGCGACCGATGTTGCCGTTGAAGCGTGCGGTCGTTTGTATCGCGGGCGCGCCAATGAAGAAAGTCGTCAGGTTGCTGGTATAATAAATGGTGCCCAGGTTGTAGTAGAGATACTCGGCCTTCAGCGACCAGTCGTGCGCGATCATCGCCTCAATTCCGGCTCCCAATGTCCATCCCGTCATGGTCTTTTCGCTTGAGCCGGCGCTGCACAGGAAACTGGCCAGCGGATCACCGGCGATGCAGTTGGTGGAGCCGCCGCTGGATGACGGAGCGGCCGTGGTGACGGTCGAGGCGATGCCTTTGCCGAACGCCAAGCCGCCGGTGGCAAATACCAACAAGGCGGGGGTTGGCAGATAGCCAACACGCCCACGCAGCGTGCTCAGCCATTCCAGTTTCTTGTCCTGCTGGGTTGTGACGATGGGGTTGGCAAGGCCAAAATCGGGAGAAACGAATGAACTCAAGCCGCGAATGTTCGCTTTGGAGAAATCGGCCTCGACGCCGATGAGCGATTGGCCAATTTGATAATTGTAGCCGGCGCTGACGCCACCCAGCACGCCTTTGCTCCCGCTATCGAGAGTGCCGGGAAGTACAGTGGAGGGCGGTAAGCCCGTGAAGATCGCGTAGATACCAAATGGGTCTGTGCCGGTCAGGCTGTTTGAGCCCTTATTCCAGCCGTAGCCGCCGCTGACGCCGGCGTAGAAGCCCGTCCAGTTATACGGCGTGTCGGCTGCCGGGTGGGCGGTCCTTGGAGCACCATAGCTTGCGTTTGAGGCGCAACCAATTCCGGTTGCAAGTGCGGCGGCGACAACAGTCCGATGTAACGGCATTAAGACATCCCAATTCCAGCGCGAGAAGCGTGAGCCGGACGTTAAGAGCTGACGCCGCACGGGGCTTGGGCTGGACGCGCTTCTTTATTGTGCTGAGCGATACTTTCAGCGTCTTCCAGAGCGCAGTGACATCGCTGCAACGCATGACAGGGCTTCATGATGTGTTTCGTCGTGTTCCAAGCGCATTCGGCGTGTTAGCCGTAACGAAGACGATAGATCGGAGGGGTTTGTGAACGACGAGGTGCAGACGCTGCTCGTGTCGAGCGCGCAGTTTTCGGGTCAAGACAGGATTGAAGCCTTTCGGGAAGTTTTCGGAAAGGCGATCATGCGGATGGAAATCGATCCGCTCGACGGTCATCCGCTTGACATCGAAATGAAGGTGCGCGCGTTGCCGCAAGTCGGCGTTGCATTCGGACGGCTGTCGCCGACACGAAATACGCACACGGGAGGGCTGATCGACAACGACGCGCCGGTGTTGATCGTCGTCGAAAGCGGTAGCGGCACGATGCAACAGGAAGGCCGGATCGAGAGCGTGTCGAGCGGTCAGGCCATGCTGGCGTCCAATGGTTTGTCCGGGACGTTCTGGGGGCATATGCCGTCGATCGTGACGAGCGTGCGTCTCGATCGCAAGATTCTGGAGACGCAAGCGGTGTCGATCGACGACGCGTTGATCAAGCCGATCCCGGCGGGGAATCCTGCGCTGCAGTTACTCAACCACTATGCACGTATCTTAAATAGTGACGTTGCGCTGGCGACAGCCGAACTCCGTCATGCCGTAACGACGCATATTCACGATCTCGCGGCTCTGGTGCTCGGCGCCACCCGTGACGGTGCGGCACTTGCCGAGAGACGGGGCATGCGGGCTGCGCGGCTCCATGCGATCAAGGAAGACATCATCGCCAATCTGTCGGGCCAGAACATCACGGCCGAAAAGATCGGCGCCAGACACGGTATTTCGGCGGGCTACGTTCGCAAGTTGTTCGAGGCCGAAGGCATGACATTCACGGACTTTGTGCTCGGCCAGAGACTCGCCCGCGCGCACCGGATGCTGTCCGATCCGCGATTTACCGCGCGCAAGATCAGCGCGATCGCGTTCGAATCCGGTTTTGGCGATCTGTCCTATTTCAACAACGCGTTCCGCCGCCGCTACGGCATGACGCCGTCTGACGTCCGCGCAACAGCCAAGCAGCCCGGCTAGATTGTCAGGTGTTACTGACGCCGTTGGCCTGTTCGACGATGCGTACCACGTCGGACATGATGCGGTTCAGTTCGAAATCCTTCGGCGTATAGACCGCGGCGACGCCGGACTTTTCCAGCGCTTCGGCGTCCTCCGGCGGGATGATGCCGCCAACCACCAGCGGCATGGTCATGCCGGCGGCCTTCATGCGCGCCACGACGTCGGCGACCAGCGGCAGATGGCTGCCCGACAGCACCGACAGGCCGATGACGTGAGCGTTCTGTTCGCGCGCGGCATCGACGATTTCTTCCGGCGTCAAGCGAATGCCCTGATAGACCACCTGCATGCCGGCATCGCGCGCCCGCACCGCGATCTGTTCGGCGCCGTTGGAAT
>CAITEM010000063.1 GCA_903891395.1 uncultured Hyphomicrobiales bacterium
CAGCGTGTAGCCGTCGGGTTTGGCATGGGCGACATAATCCGCGGCGATATTGCCGCCGGCGCCGGGACGGTTTTCGATGATGAAGGGCTGGCCGAGCAGCTCTTCCATCTTCTTGCCGACGATGCGCGCCAGGACGTCGCTCGGGCCGCCGGGCGTGAAGGCGACTTCCAGCATTACCGGCCGGTTGGGATAGTCGGCGGCCATGGCGGGAACCGTGAAGGCGGCAAAGCTGACGAGCAGCGCCGCACGGCGCAACCAAGGGGCACGAAAGGTCATGACAATTCTCCGGATTTGTTGGGCCTTCAATACGCCACCCGCCGCCCGGCGCAAGCCGGTTGCGCGCATGATGAGCCTGCGCGACAACATGCCCGACGGCAGCCGCGAGCCAGCACCATGAGCCTGTTCCAAGAACCGAAGATCGACTGTCACGCCCATGTGTTCGATCCGGTGCGGTTTCCCTATGGCGAGGACATCGAATACAAGCCACGCGGCCAGGAAATGGGCACCGCGGCGCAATATGCCCAGGTGATGAAGACCTATGGCACGCAATATGCGCTGCTGGTGCAGCCGAATTCGGGCTACGGCAGCGACAACCGCT
Organism: uncultured Hyphomicrobiales bacterium; assembly: GCA_903891395.1. Lineage (GTDB taxonomy): Bacteria > Pseudomonadota > Alphaproteobacteria > Rhizobiales > Xanthobacteraceae > Pseudolabrys. Next base: position 599 of record CAITEM010000063.1, read on the forward strand.
GCCTGCTCGACGCCATCGCGCATGGCGGCGGCCGGCTCAAGGGCATCGCCATTGCCGATCTGGACGCCGACATCGCCACCCTGCGCGCGTTGCAGGCGCAAGGCATCGTCGGCGCGGCGTTCAATCCGACGTTTCACGGCATCGACTATTACCGGCGCTCCGAGCCGCTCATTGCAAAGCTCGCCGACCTCGGCATGTTTCTCAATCTGCAATGCGAGCACGATCAGCTTGAACTGTTCGCGCCGTGGATCGAGAAGCTGCCGATCAAGGTGCTGATCGATCATTGCGGCCGGCCGACGGCGGCGGCGGGCCTGGACCAGCCGGGTTTCGCCGCGCTGTTGCGCTTGGCGATGACCAACCGCGTCAGTGTGAAAATATCGGGCTATTCGAAATTCGCTCAGCGGCCCTACCCGTTCGAAGACGCCTGGCCTTACGTGCGCGTCATCGTCGATGCCTTCACGCTCGACCAGTGTCTATGGGCGTCGGACTGGCCTTACCTGCGCGCACCGGAGCGGCAGGACTACGGACCGCTGGTCGCGCTGGCCGAGACGCTGTTTCCGGATGCCGCGGATCGCCACAAATTATTCTGGGATACGCCGAAGCGGTTGTTTGGTTTTGGCGTGTGAGCATCAGCAATATTTGCCGCATCCAATAACGGCAGACTATGTGCTCACCCCGTGCGGCCTTTATATGTGCCGCCAGCGACCCAAGCTTCCATGGCCGGTCCGATGTTCGCGCCCGCCACCAGCCCGGCGCGCCAATCGTCCGGCGCCGGCTTCACCACCAGCATCCAACCCTCGCCGAACGGATCGCGCATCAACAGTTCCGGCTTGTCGACGAGCTTCTCATTGTGCGCGACGATCGTGCCGTCGAAGGCCGCGCGCGCGGCGCCGACCCATTTGCCGCCTTCGACCATGGCAAACCAGCGGTCCTTGTCGAACGTATGGTTGAGCCGCTTCGGCGTGAACACCAGTACGTCGCCCATCAGCGCCACGGCCCAAGAGGTGAAGCCGGTGCGCAGCGTGCCGTCGCCCAAGGGCTCGTACCAGATCTGGTTCTCGACATCGTAAAGCAGATGCTCGGGAAATTCGTGATCCTGAACCCGAGCCATCGTGATGTCCTAGAACGTCAAAACGCGGCAGTCGCCATCAATGACGTCCTGGATCATGGCGGCGGCGCCCATCACGCCGCTGCATTCAGGGATCAGGTCGGCCTCGGTCATGTCGAACAGTTCGAGATTGGCCGGGCAGGCCCAGAACTTTGCGCCCTGGTCGTGCGCTTCCCTGATCCAGTCGTACACCGTCTTCGGATCGCCCCGCTTGACTGCGATGGCAGCCGCGACGCCTTTCAGCATCAGCTTTCCGGCGGTCGCCGTGCACACCACGTCGACCTGGTGATCCATCGCCGCCGCCACCGCGGCGTAATAAAACGGCGCGGCCAGTTCTTCCGGATTGCGCGGATCGGTATTGACCATGAGGATCAGCAGCCGTCGCGTCGGGTTCATTGCAGTTGAACCTCTTCGACCTTGAGCCGCCGGCCCCATTTGTCGAAGAAATTTCCGTCGTTGAGCACCAGCGGATTGTCGTCTAGCCGGCTTTCCAGGTCGCGCAATTGCAGCCGCGCGTTCGGATTGTCGAGCGGCCCGCCATTCGCGGCCGTGGCGGGATAAAACGACACGCCGTCCCAGGGCTGGCCGGCGCCGGCAAACAGCACGGTGATGCCGGCCCAGTCGATTTCGTCGCCGATGACGTGAAAGTAAGTCGAGCACAAAGGCGACACTTTGCTTTCGGCAATCGACACCAGCACCGCGAAAGCTGTGAACGCGCCGGTGCGCGCGAATTCCTCCGCGATCCAGCGGTCGAAATCGGTCACGGGTTGACCAGGTTCAGAAGTCGACACGCGGCGTCTCCGGTAAATAATTTTCGAACAGAACCCAGAACGCGGTTTCGTGGCTGCCGGCGTACCAGCGCTCGAAGTCGGCCAGCGCATCCATAACATCCGGCGGCGGCGCTTTCCGGTCGTCGCCCTCGATCTCCGGCGAAAGACCGGCATACATCGCTACGGCCACCGGCGCGAAACGCGACACCACCAGATCGCGCGGCTCACTGTCTTCCGACCAGCCCAGCTTCGTCCGCAGCACGGCGGTGGCGGCGGCCACCGCGATCTCTTCGCCTTCGGCGCCGGCGACCACGTCGGGACCGCGCGCATCAAATTTAGCCGGCGGAACGCAATGGCGCGCTCGCTTTCCAGCGTCTTTGTGCGTTTGGCGAACTCGCTGCGGAATTCGTCCTCGGCCACGGAGGCGCGCTCGGCGGCGCGCTTGAGATCGTCGAGAAAGGACGGCGGCGGTTTCATGATGCAGTCTTCACTTGAGTTGGCGGAAGAGAGAGGGAGTCGAACCCACCAAGGACCGGCTCGCGGCCCCTCCCGGATTTGAAGTCCGGACGCCCCACCGGGGACGATTCTCTTCCAGAAACGTGTTCGGCCGCCGCCGGATTGCGGAACAGGTCGCGCCGATGCTTGTCGACGCGACGCAGGTCGCCGCGGCGCAAGGTGACGCCGTGGCGGTCGAAGAACTCCAGAATCTGGATCGCGACCTTGCGGCCGTTGTCGACGCGGTCGCGGAACTGAGCCGCGCTGAAGCCCTCCGGCAAGGCGGCGCCGAGATCGACGATGATATCGACCATCTCGGACACCGTCACGCGCCGGAAGAAATGATCGAGCGCGACCTCGTCGACCTTGCCCATGCGCACCAGCAATTTGAGCAGACGCCGGACATCCATCTCGCGCACATTGATCATCCCGGCAATGTCGCGCACGCGCGGCGGACGGAATCGTTCGGCGCCGCCGATTAGCGGCTCGACGCGGGTCCACAGCTTTTCATCCGCCGGCGTCAGCCGCACTTCGTGGCCGGCGAGCCGCACCCAGGCGCCGTCGAGGCCGATTTCCTTGGCCTGCACAAAGCCCTGCAGCACCGACATGAACGGCTTGATCGGCAGCCGCGGCTCCAACTGCATGCGCAGCTTTTCCAGACCGATACCGGGCACGTCGGGGTTGGTGGCGTGAAACTGCTTGAGCATCTCCAGCAGGCTGCGCTTGAAACGCGCCCACACCGCCGCCGACAGCGCGAACACGCGATCGCCGGCGGCGGCCGGCACCACGCCTAAACGCTTGGCAATGGACTCAAGCTGCGCGGCGCCCAGCGCGCGGTCGCGGCCAAAAGCCGACAGATCGGCAAAGTGCGGTGCGATCTCCAGCATCGTGGTCTGCCCCCTGAGAAGTGGTCCTCCCTGATGTATGGCTTATGGCCTGATGGAGGACTGAAGAATGCCAAGGAAGAGACACACGGCTGAAGAGATCGTCAC
>CAITEM010000064.1 GCA_903891395.1 uncultured Hyphomicrobiales bacterium
TCGGCGCCTATCACATCTATCTGCCGATTCTGCTGAAGCCCGCGCCGCGCGCGCTGGCGACCCAGCTCTGGGCGCTCAAGAACGAAGCGCCGGACGCCAAGGGCGTGACCGAGCTGCTGCATCTCGCCGCCTCGGGGCGTACCTCGATCCCGATCGACAAGGAAACGCCGAAGCCGCTGTACCGCACCGCCGGTTATCGCATCGCCGGCGAGCGCGCGGTGCGCGTCGACATTCTGGAACGTCTCGCCGATTTGATCCGTCCCGCGCTGTCATGGCGTGACGGCGTGCAGACGGCGAAGCCCCGATGGCGCCTTCGATGGCCGCGGCTTCACCGTTACCGGCGCGATGACCTCTTTGACCGGCGCGTCGGGCGAAGACTTTGCCTCGATCCTGCGTTCGCTCGGCTATCGTCTGGACCGCCGGCCGAAACCGCCGGAAGCCAAGCCCGCCGAAGTGGTTGCGGCTGAAGCCGCACCTGCGGCGGACGCAACGCCTGAGACGGCCGACGCTGCGCCGGTCGCTGAAGCGCCAGTGGAAACGGTCGCCGCTGAATCTGTCGTTGCTGACAGCGCCTCCTTGCTGCCCACCGCCGATCTCATTCCTGAGCCTGCCGCTGAAGTTGCAACACAAGCGCCAGCGGAGGCGACCATCGCGCAGGCCGTCGAGGCGATGCCGCCGATGGCGGCCGATGGCGTGATCGCGCCTGAGGCTGCCGCGGCCACCGAAGAAAAAACAGCGGAAGCAAAACCGGCCGAGCCGGAAATGATCGACGTCTGGCGTCCCGCCGGCCGCGCCGAGAAGCGTCCGCCGCGCGTCCGCCGTCCGCAGCGTCCGCAACAGGCGCCCGCACTCACCGCGACGCCCGCGGGCGACGGCGCCACGACGACGGATGGCGCAACACCCGCCGCCGCGAAGCCGGAAGCGCCGCGCGGCGACCGCAAGGACGGTCCAACCCGCGACCAGCGTCAGGAACGTCACGAGCGCCAACAGCGCATGGAGCGTCAGGCCAAGGGTTTCGAAAAGAAGACATTCGGCCAGCCCGGCGGGCGTCCCCCCGGTGGCGGCCCGCCGCGCGGCGATCGCCCGCGCCGCGACAAGGGCTCGCAGGTCGAGCGCGCCGAGCGCGAGCAGTATTATGCCAAGCCGCACGGCAGCGCCGGCGGCTCCGACCGCAACAAGGCGCCGGATCCCAACTCGCCCTTTGCCAAGCTCGCCGCGCTCAAGCAGCAGCTCGAGCAAGGCAACAAGCCCTGATCTCGGGTTGGACTCTGAACCAAACCGCCAGCGTATCGATAAATGGCTGTGGCACGCCCGCATGGTGCGCACCCGTGGCGATGCGGCGGCTTTGGTGCAGGCGGGTTACGTCCGGGTCAACGCCGCCAAGGTCAGCGCGCACGGCCACCCGGTCCGGGTCGGCGACGTGCTGACGCTGGCGCTCGACCGCTCGGTCCGCGTGCTCAAGGTCGCGGGCTTTGCCGACAAGCGGGGCGATGCCCCGGCGGCGCGCAAATTGTACCTGGACCTCAGCAAGGAAGCCCGCCCCTGACGGGGATCAGCCCTCACTTCATTGCGGCTTGCGAGCCTTTTAGCGGTACGATAGGCAACGCCTGCTGAGCCTTAAGTCCGGAGCCTTGGATGACCTACGTCGTCAATGAGAGCTGCATTAAGTGCAAATATATGGACTGCGTGGAGGTGTGTCCGGTGGACTGCTTCTACGAAGGCGAGAACATGCTAGTCATCCATCCGGACGAATGCATCGATTGCGGCGTCTGCGAGCCGGAATGCCCGGCCGATGCCATCAAGCCGGATACCGAACCCGGCCTCGAAAAATGGCTTGAAATCAACACCGAGTTTTCCAAGGTCTGGCCCAACATCACGGTCAAACGCGATGCCCCCGCCGATGCCAAGGATTTCGAGGGCGTGCCCGGCAAATTCGCGAAATTTTTCTCCCCGGAGCCAGGCTCCGGGGACTGAGTTCCCGAAAGCCATTTCTCCCTGTCCGGTATGGCGAAAGCGCTAATTGGAGCGCGGTAATTCTCGCGCCTTTACCGGCCCGCCATTAACCGATTCACCAAAATCGCAGGGCTGATGCCGCTGAAATGAGCGTATACGGCACCATAAGGCTTTGATTTTGGCCAAAAATGTGCTATATATTGATTTATCCGATGAAACTTAAAAACGCCGCGCACGGATGCCGCTCCCCCAGCCGGGAGCCTTATTTTTCGCGGCTCATCCCAAGGGTCAGCCAGAGGGCGTGAAATTCCACGCATTATGCAGTGGCAGGTAAACCGCGTCAAAAGTCCAAGAAAGGTTCGTCCGGTATGAGCCGGGGAACTAAAAAGTCTGCCGGAGCGCGGCGGACCACTCATGTTGCCTCCCGCGGGTCCACCCGCGCCGGGGCGCCCACAGCCAAAAGTGCCGGCCCTCAAAAGGGCGCCGGTGAAGGAGTTTTGCCCGGAATGACTGCCAAGAAGACCACCCAGCGACAAGGCTTCAAGACCAACGAATTCATCGTCTACCCGGCTCACGGCGTTGGCCAGATCATGGCCATCGAGGAGCAGGAAATCGCCGGCGCGAAGCTCGAACTTTTCGTCATCAACTTCGTCAAGGACAAGATGACGTTGCGCGTTCCGACCGCCAAGATCATTTCGGTCGGCATGCGCAAGCTGGCGGAAGCCCCGCTGGTCAAGCGGGCGCTCGAGACCCTCAAGGGCCGTGCGCGCATCA
>CAITEM010000065.1 GCA_903891395.1 uncultured Hyphomicrobiales bacterium
CGCAAAAAAGCCGCCGAATATCACGGCGATCAGGACGACAAAAATCGAAACGATACGCAGAAGCATCGAGGGGTCCCATCGGACGGCACGACAACCTGCTGCGCCTCACTCGGTTCCGCGAGCGGCGCACGTCTTTTGACCTAGCAGCTTAAACATAAACGTGGCATATCGTTGTAGGTATCGGGCCACTCTCCCGATCGATCACATCCGCGGCAATTCATTGACCGTCACTCTGGCGGTGCCGGCAGCCTCGGCGATCACACGCAGCGTGTTGGAGTCGAAATCGATACCGGTGAGGCGCAGATCGCCGACCGAAGTCTCGACCTTGACACCGTTGGCGTCCTTCTGGAAGTCGGTCAGCGCCACGTTGATCTTCGCCAGTGCGTCGGCGGCGAAAGGCTTGAGGTCGATCTTGGCGTTGTCGGCCAGCGCCTGCTCGAGATAAGGCGTGGCGGCGCGCGCCGCGGCGTTGAGCAGGCCAAAGGCGGCATCGGTTTCAACGGCGACCGTCAGATCGGTCAGGCGCAGGATCTGATCTTTCTGATCGAGCGCCGGTTTGCCCCAGATGTTGACAGTGGCGTCGGCGCCGAAGCCGAACCAGCTTTTCTTCTCGCGCGCTTTGACGCGCAGCGAGATCAGCAGTTTGTCGCCGGCCGCGGCGATGCTGGCGCTGCGCACTTCGGCGTCCACCGCGGCGCCGCCGTCCTCCGGGAAGTGCCGGCCTTTAAGTTGCGCGTTCAGCACCGTGTTGATGTCCTTGAACGGCAGGTCGATGGGCACGCCGATGGCGAGCCTGCCGTTCTCCATCGGCGGCACCAGTTCGAGCGCGGCCGGAAACGGACAGTCCGGCTTGGACTCCGTAGCGGCGATCCTGGTTTCGGCCTGGACGCCGACGGTGAGCGTGACGTTGCGGGTATCGACCTGCGGCTGCGCCGCGGCGGCGCGCACGGGCCGCATTTCCAGCCACAGTTGGGGCAAGCCGGTACCGCCGCCGCCGAGCGGGATCGAACGGCACATCTTACTCCATTGCTCGCGCGCGCTGCGTTCCATGAAAGGGTCGTTGCGCAGCCGGTCCTGCAAGGCGGTCATCTGCTCGTTGACGGCGCGGTCGATCAAGGGTTTGGCCTCGTTCGCGACGTTGATCTTGATGCCGGCGAGCGACAGGGCGCTGTCGCTTAAGGCGACTTGCGCGGTGAGGTTCGGCTCCAGCCGCCAATTGGCGGTCAGCGCCGGTCTGGCCGTCACATTGACCTGGCCGCGCAACTGCACATTCTGGTTCAGCACGCCGGTCGCGAGCTTGCTGACGTCCTTGCCGAGCGCGCCATCGAGCAAGCCGGCGATGGTGCCGGTCAGATTGCCGGCTTGCGAGGCGACCTGGCCGGTCAGTTTCAACTCGCCGTTTAGCGGCGTGATGACGGTGAATTCGTTCGGCTTGCCGGTGATCAGCATTGAGCCGCGCGAAATGGTGATGCCGATGTCGGCCTTGGACAAGAGGCTGCTGACCGGGTTGCCGTTCTTGCCGCTGAGATCGCGCGGCGTGCTGGCGTCCAGACTCGCCCGGATGGCGGTGAGCGCGATCGCCACCGGCGCGATGACGTAGGAGGTGCGGGTCACGGGTGGTAGCGGGGCAAGCGCCGGCAGCCCGGCCACCGCGTGTTTGGCGTCGCTCTCCGCCGGAAAAAAGCGGTCCAGCGCCCACAAGGTCGCAGCGAAAAACAAAAGGACGACGACCGAGGCGCCCAGCGCCAGGCGAAAGCGGCGCGAGCGGCCGAACAGCCGGATCGGCCCCGTGATGGTGTAGATCGTCCTGTCGAGCTTGCCGCGCATTGCGTTTCCCGCCCGATTCGACCGCAAGAA
>CAITEM010000066.1 GCA_903891395.1 uncultured Hyphomicrobiales bacterium
CTAACACGTGTGAATCTATCTCAACAATCACACGAGGCTATGGGGCTGTTGTGGCCCCTGCGTTCCGCGCGCCCTCGTTTTATCGAGGGAGAAAGACGGAAGTACTTCAAGCGACGGCCTGCCCGGGGCCGCAAACAATACGGGCGGCGCAGCGTTGGCTAAACTGCCAGATTATCGATCAGCCGCGTCTTGCCGATCTTCGCCGCCACCAGCAGCCTTATCGGCCCGTCTTTCAGCGTCGCAACAGGAGCCAGAGTCAGCGCATGACGCGCTTCCAGATAATCGACGCTGAATTCGGCCTGCCGGATATGCATGCGGCCTTCTTCCATCACCAGGGCAATCGGCTCGCCGGCCTTGATGCGTGCGGCGCAGGTCTTCAGCGTGCGATACAGCACCGGCGCATGGCGGCGTTCCAGTTCGGTGAGGTAGACATTGCGCGACGACAGCGCGAGCCCGTCTTTCTCGCGGATCGTTGCCAGTCCGACAACTTTAAGCGGCAGATCGAGATCCTTGGCCATCTGCGTCACAACGCGCAGTTGCTGGTAGTCCTTCTGGCCGAACATCGCGACATCGGGCGTCACTTGCGTGAACAGTTTGGCGACCACGGTGGCGACGCCGCCGAAAAAATGCGGGCGGAATTTATCTTCCAGCCCGGCGAGCGCCGCGCCTTCCGGCGTCAGGCGTGTGGCAAAGCCTTCCGGATACATGACGGCCGGCGAGGGCGCCCAGACCAGATCGGCCTTCACCTCGGCCAGAGCCGCTATGTCTTTTTTTAAAGTCCGCGGATAGCTGCCGAAGTCTTCGGTCGGCGCGAATTGCGTCGGATTGACGAAAATCGATACGACGACGCGGTCGGCGCGCTTCTGGCCGTCGCGGACCAGCGCCAGATGGCCACGGTGCAGCGCGCCCATGGTCGGCACGAGAGCGACGGACTTGCCGGATTTACGATAGCGCGCGATTTCACGCCGCAACGCCGGGATCGTATGCACAATGATCGGGCTCTTCGCCATGTCGGGTACCTTACTTAACCGCTTCCGCCTGTCGGGTTCCTGTCATGGAACGGCCGTAGATTTATCAGCCGGGGTTAACCACGACCACGCCGATTAATGGTTAAATCCGGATAAACTTGACTAAACTACCGCAATTAATGGACTATTGGCCGGTCAAAGGAAGCGTGAATGTTGCTCCAGCCGATCAGTAAAAGCCCGCAGTCCGCGCATGTTGTCGTTCTCGGCAACGAAAAAGGCGGTTCGGGCAAGTCGACCACGGCGCTGCATATCGCGGTCGCCTTGCTCAAGGCCGGCCAGCGCGTCGCCACCATCGATCTCGACTCGCGCCAGCAGAGCTTCACCCATTACATCGAGAACCGCCGCGCCTGGGCCGAACGCGCTGGCGTCAAGCTCGAACTGCCGACGCATTTTTGCGTGCCGCGTTCCGACACCAATTCGCTCGAGGCCAACGAGGCCAACGAGTTCGCCAGTTTCTCCAAAGCAATCGCTGCGATCGAACACACACACGATGTCGTCGTCGTCGATACGCCGGGCAATGACACCTATCTGATGCGGCTCGCCCATTCGATGGCCGACACGCTGGTGACGCCGCTCAACGACAGCTTCGTGGATTTCGACGTGCTGGCCACGCTCGATCCGACCAATTTTTCCGTCACCGGCGAAAGCCATTACGCCAACATGGTGCGCGAAGCGCGCCGCCAGCGCCGCCTGGTCGACGGCAAGCTCACCGACTGGATCGTGGTGCGCAATCGTCTCGCTACGCTCGGCTCGCGCAACAAGCGCCTGGTCGGCGAGGGCATCAACGAACTCGGCAAGCGCATGGGCTTCCGCAGCGTCGATGGTTTCGCCGAGCGCGTCGTCTATCGCGAATTCTTCCCGCGCGGCCTCACGGCTTTGGACGATCTTGACGAGCAGACGCTGGGCACGCGGCCCAATATGTCGCACGTCACCGCGCGCGAGGAAGTCATCGGCCTGTTGAACTCGCTGCGCCTGCCGATGTCGGAAAACGGCAAGCGCCGCGCCGCCGCCCGCGCCGAATGGTACTCGGTCATGGATCAGCCGCTCCAGGTCCACGACCTGCTGGCCTAAGCCAATCGCGCTGAAACGGTGTACACTGGCCGCATGAGCGAACTCGCGCGTTCCGAAATGATTCTCTGATGCCGTTTCTCATTATCGGCGCTATCGCTCTGTTCGCGGGGCTTTGGGCCCTCAACACCATAACCAAGGGCAATCCGGAACTCGGCGCGCGCCTGCGCAAGGCCGGTGGCGGCCTGCTGATGCTCGGGTTCGCGGTATTCCTGGGGCTCCGCGGCGAAATCCTGGTCGCGCTGTCGCTCGGCGCCGTCGCGCTCGGCATCCTGGGTTGGCAGTCGTTCCTGCCGAACGGGTTTCCGTTTCCGGGGAGCTCAGCGCAACCGGAGTTTGACCGCCGGGACGCCGGTGGGCGTGAGCACGCGCAAAGTGACCCGGCAACGGGGCGTGCCGCCGCGTCCAGCGGTAAAATGTCGGAGCAGGAGGCCTATCAGATCCTTGGCGTGGAAACGGGGGCGAGCGCCGACGACATCGCGCGCGCGCACCGCGCCTTGATGAAGAAATTCCATCCCGACCAAGGGGGATCGACGTACCTGGCGGCCCGGATTAACGAGGCCAAGGAAGTTCTTATGCGCAGCCATCGCTGATGTACTCCGTACAAATCATCAGCGGCTTCTGGTCTCTGTACGCTAGTCCCGTATCGAAGTTTTTATCGCAGGATCGTTTCCGAAAGTCGGCGTCCGGCGTTTCGTGCAGTCTTATCTTCGTCGCGTGATCCGGTCCGAAAACCAGTTCCCCCTTTTCGGGATCGCGCGTTAATTCTTCAGCATCATGCAGGGTATTTCGCTGCGCTTGAGGTGCTTGCAGGCGTTTTCCGCCTGATCCTTCTCAAGTCCGGCGAAGCGGGCGCGGTAGAGCGCCTTGGCGCCTTTGGCGACCTTTTCGGTGAACGACTCGGCCCGGCCCAGTTCGTCCTTGGCTTTGCTCAGCGCCGCGGTCAGGCGCAGCTTGGCCTCCGGTTCGCCGGGGAAAGCGCCGACCTGGATCATCCAGCCGCCGGCCGCGCGCGGCGCGCTGGCGGCCTTGGCCGGTGTTTCGACCACGGGCATTGGCACATTGTCGCTGGCCGAGGCCATCTTGGCCGGCAGCGTGCCGAGCACGCCGGGCCTGGCGCCGGGCGGCGGCGGCAACGCCGGCGTCTCGCCCTTGACGGTGACAATGTTGGTGATGCTGGCGCTCTTCGTATCGGCGGACACTGGTGTGAGCTTGCCGCTCTCGGCCGAGACCGGTGACAACGATGCCGTGCGGATATTGCCGGCGCGGACCGTGACGGTCTTGACCGCGACGGGCTTGATTGGATCGGTCGAGCCAAGCGCCGGAGCGGTGGTCTCAGGCGCGGCCGGGGCAGGCGCGGCTTGCGGCGGCGGCGCGGCAGCCACGATGCGCAGCGCCTGCTGCTCTTTCTCTTTGGCGGGCTGTTCCTTGGGCGCTTCCGCGACCTCGACACCTTCGGCCATCGGCGGAATCGTGCGCTTGGCCGACGCGTTGGCCATGTTGCTTTCGATCAGGCCGACCACGTGCGCGTCGCGCGCGCGCGCGGTGCGGCCGCCGAACACGACGGCGACGAGATGACGGCCGGCGCGGTTCACGGATGTCACGATGTTGAAACCGGAGGAGTTGACGTAGCAGGTCTTGATGCCGTCGAGACCTTCGACCTGGCCGAGCAGGTGATTGTGGTTGCGGATCGACTTGCCGCGGAAATCGAAGCTGCGGGTCGAGAAATAACGGTAGAAATTCGGGAAGCGGTCGAAGATGGCGCGGCCGAGCAGGGCCTGATCGCGGGCGGTGGTGAACTGTTCGTCGTTCGGCAGCCCGGAAGCGTTGTAATAGGTCGTGTTCTTCATGCCGAGGGCGCGCGCCTTGGCAGTCATCAGCTTGGCGAAGCTGCTCTCGTCGCCGCCGAGGGCCTCGCCGACGATCACCGCGACATCGTTGGCCGACTTGGTGACGATGGCGCGGATCGCGGTTTCGACCTTGATCGTTTCGCCGGGCTGCAGGCCGAG
>CAITEM010000067.1 GCA_903891395.1 uncultured Hyphomicrobiales bacterium
CGCAAGTCGGCCGCGCGTTCAAAGTGTTGACCGAGCGCGGCGGCATCGGCCGCACCGAGCAGTTCACGGCGGTGCGGCTTGCGGCGCCGGCCGCGCCCGGTATGCTTTTGGATATTGCCGTCAGCGGCCACGACGGCCGTCAGCTTCTCGCGGCATAGGGAGACAGAGATGGGCGTGAGCGATCATCTGGTGACGACCGTCGAGCAGCTCGAGTCGCTCTACGGGCCGAAAAATCCCGCCTCGGTCGCCAAGGAAATCGACCATCTCAACCCGAGCTATCGCAAGTTGATCGAAGCCGCGCCGTTTGTCGCGATCGCCACCAGCGGTCCCGAAGGCCTCGATTGCTCGCCGAAAGGCGACCCGGCCGGCTTCGTGCGTATTCTCGACGACAAGACGCTGGCGATCCCGGATCGTCCCGGCAACAACCGCATCGACGGCTTTCACAACATTCTGCGCGATCCGCGCATCGCGCTGTTGTTTCTCATTCCCGGCGTCGGCGAAACCTTTCGCGTCAACGGCCGCGCTTCGATCTCGATCGATCCCGAACTGATGCAAAGCTTTGCCATCAACGGCAAGCTGCCGCGCAGCGTGCTGATCGTTCACATCGAAAGTGCGTTCTTCCATTGCTCGAAAGCGGTGGTGCGCTCGAAGCTCTGGGACCCGGCGACGCAGATCGAGCGCAGCCGCCTACCGTCCACCGGCACCATCGTCGCGGAGTTGAGCCAGGGCAAACTCGGCGGCGAAGTTTACGACCGCGAAGCGCCGGAACGTATCAAGGCGCAGCTCTATTGATCTCGGGTGGCGCCGCCGGCAGCGGCTCGAGCGCTTCCGTCCATCCGCACATGCGCAGCATCTCGCGCATATGTGCGGGCACCGGCGCGACGGTGACGACGGCCGGCTTGTTCTTTGAAATCGGCACCACGATCTCGCGCGAGTGCAGATGCAACGCCGGACCGCCCAAAGAAATGGAATTGCGCGGCGCGCTGCCGTAGATCGGGTCGCCTAAAATCGGAAAGCCCATCTCGGCGCAATGCACGCGCAATTGGTGCGTGCGGCCGGTCAGCGGTTCGAGCGCGAGCCAGGTGAGTTGCTTTGAAGTCGTAGCAGCGAGGCTTGCACTGCTTTGCTCCCTCCCCCCTTGTGGGGGAGGGTTGGGGAGGGGGGTCGTTAATGGCGCACTCGCATTCACCCCCACCCCTGACCCCTCCCCACAAGGGGGAGGGGAAAAGAAAGAGCGTCCCATCACCTTCCACGTCGTCGATGACGGCTTGCCATCTGGATCAGGTTTCATCCACCAGCCGCGGTCCTCGTCCAGTTTGCCGAGCGGAATATCGATGCGGCCTTCGTCCTCGGCCGGGCCGCCTTCGACGACGGCCCAATAGGTCTTGCCGATGGCGCCGTTATTGAACAGCTTGACGAGTAACGCCAGCGCCTTGCGGTGGCGGCCGAGCACTAGGCAGCCGGAGGTGTCCTTGTCGAGCCGGTGCGCCAGCGCCGGCAGGCGCGGCAGGCCGAAGCGCAGCACGTCGAAATAG
>CAITEM010000068.1 GCA_903891395.1 uncultured Hyphomicrobiales bacterium
CGCGCGGGCCGAAACATTGCATCGGGGCGGCCGGAACCCCACATTAACCGCCGAGTCGCCGGCGTCCGCTGGCGGTCTGGGGATTTTCACGGGAGTTCTGACGGATGCGCGACCCCTACGACATTTTGGGGGTTACCAAGGGTGCGAGCGCGGCGGAGATCAAATCCGCCTATCGCAAGCTTGCCAAGAAGCTGCACCCCGACGCGAACAAGCACGACCCGAAGGCGGCCTCGCGCTTTTCCGAGCTCAACGCCGCCTATGAAATCGCGGGCGATGCCGACAAGCGCAAGGCCTTCGATCGCGGCGAGATCGACGCCGAAGGCAAACCGCGTTTCCAGGGCGGCTTCGGCGGTCAGCCGGGCGGCGCCGGCGGCTTCAACCCGGGTGGCGGCGGTTTCGAAAGCTTCAGCTTCGGCTCCGATGGTTTCCAGCGCCGTGCCGGCGGCATGGGCGGCGGCGCGGGAGCCGGCGGTTTCGAAGATATCTTGCGCGGCATGTTCGGCAGCGGCGGCACCCGCGCGCGGCCGCAGTTCGAGCAGGAAGAGTTCGGCAGCAGTTCCGGCCAGGACCTGCAGGCCAGCCTGACCATTTCCCTCGAGGATGCGGCCAAGGGCACCAAGACCCGCGTCCACCTGCCAACCGGCAAGGACATCGAGGTCAAGATTCCGGCGGGCATTGGCGACGGCCAGAGCATTCGTTTGAAGGGGCAGGGCTATCCCGGCATGGCCGGGCGTGCGGGTGACGCGATCATCACCATCGCCATCGCGCCGCATCCGGTGTTCACCCCCGACGGCGCCGATTTGCGGCTCGATCTGCCGATCACGATTTACGAGGCGGTGCTCGGCGGCAAAGTCCGCGTGCCGACGCTCGGCGGAGCGGTTGAACTGGCGATTCCCGCGGGCACCGATTCAGGCCGCACCTTCCGGCTCAAGGGCAAAGGCTTGAAGTCGAAGACCGCGACCGGCGATCTGCTCGCGACCGCGCGTATCGTGTTGCCGGACGAACCCGACGACGAGTTCAAAGAGCTGATGCAGAAGCTCCGAGACGACGCGCCCTACGATCCGAGGAAGGATTTGGAGTAGTCCTTCCCCGGGCGCGGTGCGTCCGGGACAAGTCACGACTTCTTCGCGCCGCTCTTGTCGATCTGCTCATACACCGACTTGGTGACGTTCTCGAGCTGGTCGCGGTTGGACGGGCCACTCACCACATAGGCGACCTTGTCGTCGACCCAATAGAAGGCCGACGAATTGTCGCCACCCTTGAAGCGCAACGCGGTCTGCGGCGTTTCCGCCTTGGCGCAGTAGATGGTGAAGCGCTCGCCCGACGGGCCTTCATACATGTAGAACGCCGCCGCGCCCGTCGATCCCGGCAAAAGCCTGCCGCCGACCAGCTTCAAATTCATGGCCTGCAGATCGGGCACGCGCAGGTCGGCGCCGAGCCGTTTCGACAGCCATTGCGTCATATGCACGCGCTCGCTGCCCGGCACTTCGACCGGGTGACGGACTTCGACGACATAGAGTTGGTAGGCGTCGAGCGCTTCGGCGGTGAAGGTTTCGAAATCGGTCGGGGCCGCGGCGATTGCACCGCGCGCAAACCAGCCGGCGCCGCCGCCGATCATGAAGGCGGCGATGGCGGCGGCGGAAGCAAAGGCCACCCACGATCGTCCATTGGCGCGGTCGCGCTTGAGCATCTGCTCGATTTTCAGCCGTTCCGGCAACGGTTCGTGGGCGGTCGCGGCGTAACGCGCGCGGATGCTGTCGGCCTGCGAACGCCAGGCGCCGACCAGGGCGGCCTGGTCGGCATTGGCCGCGAGCCAAGCGGTGACGGCCTCGACGCGGTCGGCCGGCAATTCGCCGTCGACATAAGCGTGCAGTTCTTCCTCGGTCACAGGTGAATTGCGATCGACCATGGGGCTTTTTTCTCCGTCATTTCACGCGGCGCAGCGCTGGGCGCCCGCCGTCGAGATAAGTTTTGATCTGCGCACGCGCACGCGCCAGACGCGACATTACGGTACCGATCGGCACGCCTTGCACTTCCGCGACTTCGCGGTAACTGAGCCCTTCGAGCACCACCAAAAGCAGCGCGTTGCGTTGATCCTCGACCAGCGTCGCCAGCGCACGTTCGATATCGCGGCCGCCGGCTTCGGGGCCCGCGAGATCGGGCGCATCGTTGTCCTCGAGCGATGACATCGGCGGCCGGCGCGACAGCGAGCGCAGCCGGTTGCGATTGAGATTGGTCAGGATCGTGTAGAGCCAACTGCGCACTTCCCCGCCGTGAAATAAGTGTTCCGAACGCAAGGCCCGTACCAAAGTGTCCTGCACCAGATCGTCGGCGATGTCGGAATCCCGGGTCAGCGCGCGGGCATAGCGGCGCAGCGCCGGGATTGTCGCCTCAACGTTCTTTGCAAACGTGGCCAATCAGGCCCTCCGTCATGCGCAGTTCATAGGCGGAATATAGCGTCGTCCCGCCCCACCGACGCATATTAAAACCCCTCAATC
>CAITEM010000069.1 GCA_903891395.1 uncultured Hyphomicrobiales bacterium
GCCTGAGCAACCGGAGCATAGTTGTCATTTGCAACTACGATTTGGCCCGATAACGGCGGAACCATGCCGAGCAAAAGTTCGTCCTTTACGCCCTCGTCGATCCTATTTCGCCCCCGCCGAAGCCCCTTCCTTCATCCCTCCCGCATGCGGGGAGGGTAAGGGTGGGGGCTTGGGTGGAGGCGCCGGGTACTGCCCCCGGGTCCGAAAGGTTTATTACGACGTCCGTTTATCGCCATAGCCGGGTTGCCCCGGCGCGATGAATATAGGGGCTAAAGGTTGCCGAAAGAAGAGCGGGTTTTTGCCCGTGATGAACCGGCCAGAGAGCACTCCCGGAGAGGTCTCCGTCGTGTTTCACGTGAAACAAGTCCTATTTATAGTATAAAATCCATACCAGGTCATCATGCGACAAATCCACGCGCGGCGGCATCCAGGTCGCCGACCGCGCCGGTCTCTTGCGCTGCCTGCGAATGCGGCGAAGCCGTCAGCGGCTATGCCGGACGCATGACGTCGTCTTTGTATGACGTCAGCGGCAAAGCCTCGCCAGACCGAACCTCGTGCGATAACAAGTGCCATGGGCCGCCAAGTGCCTGACTGGGGAGTTTTCCGACATGATGAAATGTTTGGTGCGCGGTGAATTGCGCGCGGCGTTTGTCGTTGCCGCTTTGCTGGCGACATCACCGCAGCGCGCGATGGCGCAGGACTATCCGACGAAACCGATACGGCTGGTGGTCGGATTTCCAGCGGGCGGGCCGAACGACATTCAAGGCCGCATGATCGCGGCGTGGCTGTCGGCGCGGCTCGGCCAGCCGGTCACGGTGGACAACAAACCGGGCGGCTCGAGCAATCCGGCGACCGAGGAAGTCGTGCGCGCGCCGGCCGACGGCTACACGCTGCTGCTGGTCGGTCCGGCCAACGCCATCAACCCGTCAATATATAACAACCTGCCGTTCAACTTTTTGCGCGACATCGCGCCGGTGGCGTCGGTGATCCGCGAACCTCTGGTGATGGTGGTGAATCCCTCGGTGCCGGCCAAGACCGTCGCCGAGTTCATCGCGCTGGCCAAGGCGCAGCCGGGCAAAATGAAACTGGCGTCGACCGGCAAGGGCTCGTCGCCGCATGTCAGCGGCTTGCTGTTTACGACGCTGGCCGGGGTCGATCTCGAGACCGTGCAATTTGCCGGCGGCGGGCCGGCGCTCAAGGGCATGATCGACGGCGAAGCGCAGGTGATGTTCGAGCCGATGTCGGCCTCGATCGAGCCGGTGCGTAGCGGCAAGCTGCGCGCTTTGGCGGTGACGACGACGATGCGCTCCGCGGCGTTGCCGGATGTGCCGGCCTTGGCCGATGCGGTGCCAGGTTACGAGGCGAGCGCGGTTACGGGTCTCGGTGTGCCGGCGCAGACGCCGAAGCCGATCATCGAGCGCATCAACAAGGAGATCAACGCCGCCTTCGCCGATCCGGCGATGAAGCAGCGCATCGCCGATGGCGGCGGGCTGATCCTCGAAGGCACACCGGCTGAATTCGGCAAGCTGCTCGCGGCCGAAACCGAGAAGTGGGGCAAGGTCATTAAGAGCTCCGGCGCCAAGCCGTAATGAGCGCGGTCCGGGAAAAGGCAGGCGTGCCTTGACGGCCGGCATCCAAGAACTGTAATGTTATATTATAACATTTATGGCGGGATGATGCGCAGGGTGCGGGCAACGAACCGGGAGCAAACGAAGCGGCGGCAGGCGGGATGGCTGGCGCTGTTCGCGCTCGCCGTTCAGCTCACGCTATCGTTCGGTCACATCCATGCCGAGGATTTCGCGCCGCCGTCGGTGAGTTCGGTGGCAGCCCCATCCGATGGCGCGCCGGCGGCACCCGGCGTTCCCGATCACGACGACTGCCCGATCTGTTCGGTCATGCATCTGGCCGGCACATTACTGGTGCCGATGCCGCCGCAGGTCGCCGTGCCGGTGGCGCACGTCTTCATCTGGCGCACGCCGGCTGAACACGCCGTCGTACTGCGCACCGCGCGGCAACCGTTTCAGGCCCGCGCCCCGCCTCACGCCTGACGTCGCCTTCGCCCCGTCACGTCAGTCATTGAGGTTTCCCATGCCGGATCGTCTCCGTCGCGGCCTGCTGTTGGCCGTTTGCTTTGCTGCGCCTGTTGTCCCACACGCTTCGTATGCGCAAGTCGTCTTGCCCGAGATCAGGGTGACCGCACCGAGTCCGATCCAGTCCAGCGCATCGCCGGGCGATGATGGCCTGCAAGGTACGCTGCCGATCGTCACCGATCAGTTTGCGACGGTGACGGCGGTGCCTGGCGACGACATCCGCCGCAGCGGCGCCTCAACGCTCGGCGATCTCTTGTTCGGCAAGCCCGGCATCACCGGCTCGAGCTTTGCGCCCGGTGCGTCGAGCCGCCCGATCATCCGCGGCCTCGACGTCAACCGCGTGCGCATCCAGGAAAATGGCATCGGCGCCAACGGTGCGTCGGATCTCGGCGAGGACCATTTCGTGCCGACGGACCCGCTCACCACCGATCAGGTCGAGGTGATCCGCGGCCCGGCGACGTTGCGGTTCGGCTCGCAGGCCATCGGCGGCGTAGTCGAGACGACTAATAACCGCATTCCGGCGTCGATCCCGCAGCGTGGCATCAGCACCGAGTTGCGCGGCGGCGTGACGTCTTCCGATCAAGGAGCCGACGGTGCGGTGTTGATGGATGCCGGCGCCGGCAACGTCGCGCTGCACGCCGATGCGTTTACCCGCAACACGCAGGACTATCGCGTGCCGACTTATCCCTATCTTACCGCGCCCAACGCCGCGGTGATGCCGAATGCGACGCAGCCGGGCGTTTTCAACGGCCGTCAGCCGAATTCGAGCGCACGCAGCGACGGGCAGGCGATCGGCGGCTCCTACATCTTCAACGAAGGTTTCGTCGGCCTCGCGCTGACGCAGAACAACGCGCTTTATCACATTCCCGGCAGCGACGGCGAGAACACCAATACCCGCATCGACGCGCACCAAACCAAAGTGCTGACCAAAGGCGAGTGGCGGGCCCCGAACGGTTTCGTCGACGCCATTCGGTTCTGGGGCGGGGTCACCGACTACAAGCACAATGAGATCGGGTTGGCCGATCCGTCCGACTTCGGCACCGACGGCGTGCGTCAGACCTTCACCAACAAGGAACAAGAAGGCCGCGTCGAGGCGCAGCTCTCGCCGTTCAATTTGCGCTTCGCGACGCTGACCACGGCCATCGGCGTGCAGGGCGGCCATCAGGAACTGACCGCGCCCAGCCCCGACAATGCCGGGCTTTGGGACCCCAACAGCAACAACCGCATCGCCGGCTACATGTTCAACGAGTTCAAGTTCAGCGCCTACACCAAGGCGCAACTCGCGGGCCGTATCGAGCAGGTGAACCTGTCGGGCATCGGCCGCGCGTTCGATGCCGCCGGTTTGATCGCGTCGAATGCAGTGTCGCCGCGATACACGCCAAAGAGCGTCAGCTTCGGCGTGATCCAGGCGTTGCCGTGGAATCTGACCGGCAGCGTCACGGCACAATATGTCGAGCGGGCGCCGAAGCCGGCGGAGCTTTTCTCGGGCGGCGGCCACGACGCGACGGTGACCTTCGACAAGGGCAACCCGAATCTGCAGATCGAAGCTGCACAGTCGCTGGAAGTCGGTCTCAAGCGCGCGCAAGGACCGTTCCGTTTCGAGGCCAATGCCTATGTCACGCGCTTTAAGGGCTTCATCTACCGCCGGCTGACCGGCAATACCTGCGAGGGCGACACCGGTGTGTGCGGGCCGGGCGTCGGCGATCTTAACGAGGCGATCTATTCGCAGAACGACGCGACGTTCCGCGGCGTTGAGTTCCAGAGCCAATGGGATCTGGCGCCGCTCGCTGGCGGCATGTTCGGCGTCGAGAACCAGTTCGACGTCGTGCGCGCGACGTTCAGCGACGGCAGCAACGTGCCGCGCATTCCACCGGTGCGGCTGGGCGGCGGCGTGTTCTGGCGTGATTCCGCGTGGCTGGCGCGCGTGCGCCTGCTGCACGCCTTTGCGCAGAACGATATTGCGCTGGCGGGCGAAACGCCGACGGGCAGTTACGACGACCTGCGCGCCGAGGTGAGTTACAAATGGAAACCGGCGCAGCGCCGGGTCAATGATTTGACTGAGGCAACGGTTGGGATCGTCGGCACCAATCTGCTCAACCGCGACATCCGCAACAGCGCGTCCTATTCAAAAGACGAGGTGTCGATGCCGGGCGCCAGCGTGCGGTTGTTTGCGACGGTGAAATATTGATGGCGGCGGAGTCAAGCTGCGGTCGTCGACGAGGCTTTGGGCGATACCGTAGCGGACGCTGTTGCGGCGCTGACGTGGTCGAGGCGCAGCGTCAGGCAACAGGCCGAGCCGCCGCTGCGCAGAAAGGCTTGCAGCGGTGTCTTGGCGACGGCGTAGCCGCGTTCGGCGAGCGCGCGCCGCAGCGCGTCGCTGCAGCTCGACATGATGATCGTGAGTCCGACGCTCACGGCGTTGGCGGCAAAGCGCACGGCGTCGGCGCGGCCGAGTGCGATGCGGTGCGCGGGTGCGACGTGCGCGTGGATGATTTCGAGCGCGGCGGCGGTGAAGGCCGCCGGGTAATAGAGCACGTCGCCGGAGGGCAGGGCGCAGAACGCGGTGTCGAGGTGATAGAAATGCGGATCGGCGAGCGCCAGCGGCAAACAGGGCACGCCGAATTCACGCTCGATGACATGCTGAGCGGCAGCGTCTGACCGAAAGCCGCTGCCGATCCAGAACAAGGCACGCGAGCGGTCCCACAGGCAGTCGCCGGCGCCTTCCAGTGTCACGCCGTTGGGCATCTCCACGACGTCGTCGACGAGGCCGCGCGCCTGCAGCGCGCGAAAGCTGGCCGCAAACACCGGCTGCTCGCGTTGCCGCTCGGGATGAAGGAAGCGCGCCAGCACCGCCTTGCGGTCGAGCACGACCGCGGCGTTGGCGGTAAACACGAGATCGGGAAGACCGGGCCGCGGCTCGACGGTTTCGATGACCCCGCCGCTGGCGCGCAGCGTGCGGCGCAGACCGTCCCATTGCCGCATTGCGCGGGCATGCAAAACCTCGCCGTTGCCGGCCCAGGCATTGGGGTCCATCCAGGGATTGATGCTGTAAGTGACCGCGAAATGCTGCGGGCGGCAGATCAGAAAACGGGGCGTGGCAGCGTGCGACGCCAGATCTTTCATCGCGTAAAATCTTCCATGCGAAGAATCGGGCCCTGTCAGCGGAACCGTCAGCGAATCGACCGCAGAACGAATTTTATCATGAATTGTCGGGGCACCTCACCGTGAACCAGTCATGCGGTCTCGCATCGCCGTTGCCCGGGCGAGGCGGCTAGCGGCGCGCGGTTCCAGCATGTAATCCTTCCGCCACATGTCGAATCCCGCCGCGCCACAGGGCGCCACCATCTTCCGCCCCTCGCTCTTTGAATTGTTCAAGGCCTTCGCCATTGTCTCGGTGTCCGGCTTTGGCGGCGCCCTGCC
>CAITEM010000070.1 GCA_903891395.1 uncultured Hyphomicrobiales bacterium
AAATGAAGTGGATGTGGCTGTCGAAGCCGCCGGCGGTGAGGATCTTGCCCTCGCCGGCGATGACCTCGGTGCCTGGGCCGATCACGATGTCGACCCCGGGCTGCACGTCGGGGTTCCCGGCCTTGCCGATCGCGGCGATGCGGCCTTCCTTGATGCCGACGTCGGCCTTGACGATGCCCCAGTGGTCGAGGATCAGCGCATTGGTGATGACGGTGTCGACCGCGCCCTGTTTGTTGGTGAGCTGCGACTGGCCCATGCCATCGCGGATGACCTTGCCGCCGCCGAACTTCACCTCTTCGCCGTAAATGGTGAAATCCTTCTCGACCTCGATGATGAGATCCGTGTCGGCCAGCCGGACGCGGTCGCCCACGGTCGGGCCGAACATGTCGGCATAGGCGCTGCGCTTCATCGTGACTGCCATCTTCAACCCTCGGCGTTATCAACCAGCATGTGTTTGCGCGCGGTCATCACGCCGCCTCGAAGATCGGGGCGAGACGATCATGCACCAGCGAATAACCATCGGCACGGCGGCGCGTCACGGTGTCCTTGGAAAAATCACGCAGCCCAAATTCGTCATCACTCGGGTCCTGCAGCCGCGGCCGGCCCTTGATGACGGGATTCTGCATATCGACGTCGATTACTTGAATCGTCTTGAAGGTGCGCGCGACCGCAACGCGCTCCGCCAGACCGGGCGGCATAGCATCGGGCGGCACCAACGCGGCCAGTTCACCGATCGTCGCCACGAATTCATTGACGCGTTCCGCCGTCTCGCTGTCTTGACGTAAACGATTGCCGAAACTCAATTCGTGTACCCGATCGTCGACGTCGGCCATCCGGCGCGGCAGCCGCGCGCTCAACGGATAGAGGTCCATCACGACCAGGATGCGGCATACGCCGTCGCCGTGCGAAAAGGCATCAATGGCGTCGCTCAAAGGCGTGTTGTCGATCAGGCCGCCGTCCCAATAGTAACGGTCGCCGATCTTGGTCCATGGGAACTGCGGCGGCAGACTGCCGCTCGCCATGATGTGCTCGCTCTTGATCTTCGTCGGCCCATCGTGACCGATGGCATGATTGGAAAACCGCTTCAGCCTGCCGGCCCTGACATCAACCGCAGTGACGAGAAAAAATGTCTCGCTGGCGTTGAGCGCCTCAAAATTGACGTGGCGTTCGAGCGTCGTGCGCAACGGCGCGGTGTCGTAATAGGAGGTCCAGGAGGCAAGGCCGAGATAGTCGGTCCGCGGCGTATAGAAACCCGGCAGCCCGAACAGCGACAGATCGCGTTGCGCCTCGCGCGGCCAGAAACCCGGCGCCGACAAAACAAGGTCGTCCCACAGCGCGTCGAGCCGCTTGCGGCCGTCGGCGCGGTCTGTGGCGCCGACGACACAGGCGGCGTTGATGGCGCCGACCGAAACGCCGACCACCGACTTCAAGGTCACGGTTTTGCCGGCCGCCTGCGCCGCGTCCATCAGTTCGAACAGCGCGGTGATGCCGCCGCATTCATAGGCGCCGAGCGCGCCGCCACCTTGCAGCACGACGCCGACCTCGACGACCTTCTGAGACGCGACGGACACGGCTACCTCGGTCTGGGTCAAAGCTTCCCCATGACGTCGCCGCGGAAACCGTAGACCGTCTTCTTGCCGGCGAGCGCGACGAGATTGACGTCGCGGGTCTGGCCTGGCTCGAAACGCACCGCGGTGCCGGCCGCGATATCGAGCCGCATGCCGCGCGCTTTCTTGCGCTCGAACTTCAGCGCCGGGTTGGTTTCGAAGAAATGGTAATGCGAGCCGACCTGGATGGGCCGGTCGCCCGAATTGGCGACCGTGATCGTCACCGTCTTGCGGCCGGCGTTGAGCTCGATGTCGCCGTCCTGGATAAACATTTCACCGGGGATCATCAGATCACCCCGGCGTAAAGCCCGGCACCAACGGCGACGCAGAGCGCGCCGGCAACGCGGATGGCCGGGCGCAGCGAGGCGCGCGCCATCAACTGCGCGAAGCCGATGCCGACGAGATGCAGCGTCGCGGTGGCAATCGCGAAGCCCGCCATGTATTCGATGCCGCCGATATTGTCCGCGACTTCGCTGCCGTGCGCGTGGCCATGCAGCAGCGCGAAAGCGCCGATCAGCGCCGCACCCGCCGCCACCGGCAGATCGACCGCCAGCGTGACCATCAGACCCAACACCACCACCGACGCCAGAATGCCGGGCTCGACGAAGGGCAGCGCGACGTGCGCCATGCCGAGCGCGCCGCCGACCAGCATCACGCCGACGAAAGCTGCGGGCCAGGCCCATAGCGCGCGGCCGCCCTTGAGCGCCGCCCAGAGGCCAACCGCAACCATCACCGCGATGTGGTCGATGCCACTCAACGGATGCGCGATGCCGGCGGCGAACGAGGAAACTTCAAGATGACCCGGATGGGCCAAGGCCGGACTGGCACCAAAAGCGAGCAGCACGGCAACGGAGAATAAGCGTTTCATGGTCGCGGGTCCTTTCAACGGATCGGGTTGTGCACGGTGACGAGCTTGGTGCCGTCGGGGAATGTCGCTTCGACCTGGATGTCGTGAATCATCTCGGAGATGCCATCCATCACCTGGTCGCGGGTGATGACGTAAGCGCCCTTCTGCATCAGTTCGGCGACACTTTTGCCGTCGCGCGCGCCTTCCATGATGAAATCGCTGATGATCGCCACGGCTTCGGGATGGTTGAGCTTGACGCCCCGCTCCAGGCGCTTGCGCGCCACGATCGCGGCCATCGCGATCAGCAATTTGTCTTTTTCTCTCGGCGTCAGATTCATCGCGTCCTCAATAAAACTCTATTGCAACCACAAGCGCGGCACCGGCGTGCCGAGCGCGGCCAGCACCGCGATCAGATCGCGGCGCAAGGTCGCGCCATCGACGGCGCAGAACCGCGCCACCGCGATACCGTTCCAGGCGGAAATGCCGACCTCGCCTTGGAAAGTGTCGTCGAGCGCGCGCACATCTTCAAGCTTTTGCGCAAGCGTGCCGTCGTCGGCCGGCGCGCAGAGCACGGTCGTGAAAGCGATGCCGCCATTCATGACGGCGGCCTGGCGGAGCTTGCCGGCGATGGCGCCATCAAGCCGCGCGGTATCGGCGTAGATCAGCTTGCCGTTGCGGCGGACGCGCCAGCGGTCGGAAACATGACCTTCCGTCATAACCTCGCCCATGGCGGCGCGGCCGAACAGCACGGCTTCCGCCATGAGCAATGACGCGCCCGGCGCCAGATCGACATCAATGCGGCGCGACAGGCGGGCCTGGTCGAACAGAATGGTCTCCTGCGGCAGCCAGAACAGCCTGGCGCCCGCAGCAACATCCAGCGTCACCGCCATTTCAGCGTCCGGCCCGTTGGAGCGGTAGACCTTTTCCGCCGCCGCGGTGCCCGCGATCAGGCTCGCGCCCGCCTCCAGAGCGATGTCGATAGCGAAACGGTCGCCGCCGGTCATGCCGCCGCCGGTGTTGACGATCACGGCCTCCAGCGCCTCGGGCGCGGCATTGGGGAAGCGGATGCGCAGCGAGCCGTCTTCGTGGACCAGCTTGCGGCGGGTGCGGCCGTCGATCGCGGCGACGCTGAAGGCAATGTGGCCGGTCGCACGGTTGGCGGCGAAGATGTTCTGCTGGATGGCAAGGTTTGTCAGCACGCGAACTCCCTTCCCGCTACGAAAGCACAGCGCCGGGAGAAATCAAATCGCCAACGCGCGCTTGATCGCCGCCTCGTCCATATTCGCCTTGTCGCTCTGATAGACGATGGCGCCGCGGTCCATCACGATCAGGTAATCGCCAAGCTCCTGCGCGAAATCGAGATACTGCTCAACCAGGATGATCGCCATGCCCTTGAGCGAGCGCAGATAGTCGATGGCGCGGCCGATGTCCTTGATGATCGAGGGCTGGATGCCTTCCGTCGGCTCGTCGAGCAGCAGCAGACGCGGCCGCATCGTCAGCGCGCGGCCGATGGCCAATTGCTGCTGCTGGCCGCCGGACAGATCGCCGCCGCGCCGGCCCAGCATCGAGCGCAGCACCGGAAACAGCGTGAAGACGTCGTCAGGGACCGTACGCTGGTCGCGCTTGAGCGGGGCAAAGCCGGTTTCGAGGTTCTCCTCGACCGTCAGCAGGGGGAAAATCTCACGGCCCTGCGGCACGAAGGCAATGCCGCTGCGGGCGCGCTCCACGGTCGGCAGCTTGGTGATGTCGGTGCCGCCCAGCGAAATCGAGCCGGCGCTGACCGGCTTCTGGCCGACAATGGCGCGCAGCAGGCTGGTCTTGCCGACGCCGTTGCGGCCGAGCACGCAGGTGACCTTGCCGACCTCGGCCTTCAGCGACACGCCGCGCAGCGCCTGCGCCGCACCGTAATGCAGGTTGATGTTGTTGACTTCGAGCATGCTGGGCTGCGGTTCGGTCATCGTCAGCGCCCCAAATACACTTCAACGACGCGGTCGTTGGTCGAAACCTGATCGATGGAGCCGTCGGCCAGCACCGAGCCTTCGTGCAGGCAGGTCACCTTGACGCCGAGCTCGCGCACGAAATGCATGTCATGCTCGACCACGACCACGGTCTTGGTGCGGTTGATTTCCTTGAGCAGTTCGGCGGTCTGCTGGGTTTCGGCGTCGGTCATGCCGGCCACCGGCTCGTCGACCAGCAGCAGCTTCGGTTCCTGCGCCAGCAACATGCCGATCTCCAGCCATTGCTTCTGGCCATGCGACAGGCTGCCGGCGACGCGGGTGCGCGCGCCCTTCAGCCGGACGGTATCGAGCACCTCCTCGATGCGTTTTTCCTGCGCGCTCGACGACTGCCACAGCAGCGCCGCGCGCACGCCGCGGTCGTTCTTGAGCGCCAATAGCAGATTGTCCTCGACGGTGTGCATTTCAAACACCGTCGGCTTCTGGAATTTGCGGCCGATGCCCAGGCCCGCGATTTCGGTCTCGTCGAGCTGCGACAGGTCGACAGTGCCGGCTTCAAAGAACACGTCGCCAGAATCCGGCCGGGTCTTGCCGGTAATCACGTCCATCATCGTGGTCTTGCCGGCGCCGTTGGGGCCGATGATGGCCCGCATTTCGCCGGGCTCGATGATGAACGAC
>CAITEM010000071.1 GCA_903891395.1 uncultured Hyphomicrobiales bacterium
ACAGCGGCGTGACGGTGACCGCCGACAGTGGCGATATCTGGCTGGTGCGCGCGGTATCGCCCAAGAGTTCCGAGTTCGGCGTCATCGCAATCAATCTCGGCCGCGAATCGCAGGAAAGCTCGGACGAGCTGCGCATCCGCGTCGATGCGGTGCTGGCGGACGCCACCGCGACGCTCGAACGACTCGGCGTTGCGCATGCCATCAGCGAAGCCCGCATGCGTTCGCAGACCGACCAGTTGCGCGAGGCTTTGATCGGCTCGGTCTCGCACGAATTGCGCACGCCGCTGGCGTCGATCCTGGGCGCCGCCACGGTGCTGATGGCCGCCCCCGCGCTCGCCAAGGAGAAAAAACTTCAGGCCCTGGTGCTCGACGTGCGCAACGAGGCCGAGCGGCTCAACAACGACATCCAGAACCTGCTCGACGCCACGCGCATCAGCAGCGACGGCCTCAGGCTACATGTCGAATGGGCCGACCCCGAAGACATCATCAATTCCGCGATCGAGCGCTGCCGCAACCGGCTCGCCGGCCGCCACGTCACGCTCAATCTGCCGCCCGACCTTCCGCTGGTGCATGTCGATCCGGTTTTGGTGCAGCAGGCGCTGGTCCAGATCTTCGACAACGCCGCGAAATACTCGCCGCCGGGCTCGCAGATTTCGGTGGCGGCGCGCGCCCGCGACGGCCGTATGGTCTTGAGCGTCAGCGACCAGGGCAGCGGTCTGACGCCTCAGGAAACCGAGCAAATATGGGGCCGTTTCGTGCGCAACCCGCGCCATGCCGCCACCACCAGCGGCTCCGGCCTCGGACTTTGGATCGCCAATGCCTTTATTACGGCCAATGGTGGTAAGATGAATGCCGTCAGCGACGGGCCGGGTCTCGGCACCACGCTGGCGATCGAGCTCCCGGTGACGCAAGCGGCGGTGCCGCACATGGAAAGCGATGCAGATGAGTGATCCATCCCCCATCGTGCTCGTCGTCGATGACGAGATTCAAATCCGGCGTTTCCTGCGCACCGGCTTCGAGCTCAACGGTTTTGTCGTGCACGAGGCCGGCACCGGCGCCGAAGCCATCCGCTCGGCGACGCTGCGGCCGATCGATCTGGTGATCGCCGATCTCGGCCTGCCCGACATGGACGGCTCCGAAGTTGTCGAGCGCATCCGTTCGTGGTCGAGCGTGCCGATCATCGTGTTGTCGGTGCGCTCCAGCGAGCCGGAGAAAGTGCGCCTGCTCGAACTCGGCGCCGACGATTATGTGGTCAAGCCGTTTGGCATGGCCGAGTTGCTGGCGCGGGTGCGCGTGGCGCTGCGCCGCCAGATGCGCGCGGCCAGCGGCGAGCCCACCGTCAAGGTCGGCCCGCTGACGATCGATCTCGCGGTGCGCGCCGTCACGCTCAACGACAAGCGGCTAACGCTGACGCCGAAGGAATACCGGCTGCTGCAAGTGCTGGCGCAACACGCCGGTAACGTCGTCACGCACCAGCATTTGCTGAAGGAAGTCTGGGGTTCGATCCACGTCCACGACACGCATTACCTGCGCATCTTCGTGCGCAAGCTGCGCCAGAAGATCGACCCCGATTCCGACTCGCCGAAAATTCTGGTGACCGAACTTGGCGTCGGCTATCGCCTCGCCCATTCGGCCGAGGAGAACGGCGCGACGACGCAGGCCGTTGCGAAGGCGGACTCGTAACCGCCCGTTACAGTTCTTTGCCGATTTTGCGATCGAGCGAGTAAGGCCCGCCGCCGCGCAGCGCGATCGCCAGCGAGACGATGCCCCACATCAGCACGTATTCGTAGCCGCGCCCGGTCCACGAGAAGCCGTGGCTCCAGTAGGTGTGAAACGTCAGCAGACCCATTTCGATGGCAATGGCGGCGGCGAAGAACCGCGTCGCCAGACCGAGCACGATGCAGACGCCGCCGACCAGTTCGACGAAAATCAGCAGGTAGGCGAGCGGCTGACCGAGATCCATGCCGTCCTTCGCCAATTGGGCGGCCTGCGCCGCCGGTCCGCGCAATACCTTGCCCCAACCGTGCACGATCAGGTTCCAGCCGATGGCAAAGCGCACCAGCGGCCAAGCCAGCGGCGTGACCATGCGATAAAACGGCTCAAGAAATGGCAGCAGCAGGCGCGGCTCGCGCGTGTCGTCGGTCATGGCAGGGGTCCCCGGGGCCGTCTACGAGGGTTAATCCTAACACGGCATGCCGGGGTGCCGGCGAGCCCCCGACCGCCATATTCGGCGGGTTTTCTTGACAGAAAGCGGGCTTGGCCGCATAACCCTGCCATTGCGGTCCTTCGGGGCCGCATGCTTTTTTGAGGACCATTAAGTCCTTCAAAACACAAGCAAAAATCCGACTGAAAGAAGCTGGCCCGGAATAGTCCGAGGCCGGAAACGAACACTGAGGAAAAAACGATGTTCGCAGTCATTAAAGCCGGCGGTAAGCAGTACCGCGTCGCGGCTGAAGATGTCATCCGGATCGACCGCGTCGAGGCCGAACCGGGCAAGGTTATCGAGTTCGGCGAAGTTCTGCTGCTGGGTGGCGACACCCCGCAGATTGGCGCCCCGACCATTTCGGGCGCGATGGTGGCCGGCGAGGTGCTCCAGCACACGCGCGGCGACAAGGTGATCGCTTTCAAAAAGCGCCGCCGCAAGAATTCGCGCCGCAAGCGCGGTTTCCGCCACGAGTTTTCGGTGATCCGCATCACCGAGATCCTCACCAACGGCGCCAAGCCCGCGAAAGAGCCGCCAGCGCGGCCGAAGCGCGAGCCCAAGGTGAAAGCCGAAGGCGAGGCTCCCGAGGCAAAGCCGGCGAAGGCGAAAAAGCCCGCTGCCAAGGCTCCGGCCCGCAAGAAACCTGCGGCCAAGGCCAAGAAGTAGCAAGAAAAAGTGAGATGATTCCTTCACGGAATCGGTGTAAGTAGTCAGCGAAATTTTGAGAGGCCACTATGGCACATAAAAAAGCAGGCGGATCTTCACGCAACGGCCGCGACTCCGCGGGCCGTCGTCTTGGCTTGAAGAAATCGGGCGGCCAGGCCGCGATTGCCGGCAACATCCTCGTTCGTCAGCGCGGTACCACGTGGCATCCCGGCCGTAATGTCGGCATGGGCACCGACCACACGCTGTTCGCACTCGTCGATGGAAAAGTTCAGTTCGCAACCAAAGCTAAAGGCCGCACCTACGTCTCCGTCGTACCGACGATGGAAGCAGCCGAATAAACAGGTAGACCAAAAATCGAGGTCTGCCGGTCATTCAGTCGAACCGGCGGGGCTCATGGGCTTCGAGAGGGGGAGACGGGTGAACCGGCTCCCCCTCTTCGCATTTCAGAACTCATTCCGAGTTCTAAAACTGGAGCCCGTGCCATGACCCTGCTGGAAGAATGCCCAAGCGAGAGCTTCCGAGAGGCGAGTATCCCCGTCCTCGAGACCAAGCGGCTGGCACTGCGCGCGCCGCGTCTTGAGGACGCTAAAGCGGTAGCAGCGCTCGTCAACGACCGCCGCATCGCAGAAAACGTCGCGCGTATTCCGCATCCGTACAAAAAGACGGACGCAGAGAGTTTCATTGCCGGCGCCAACAAGCCTGGCGGCGAAGCGGTGTTCCTGATCACACTGCACGACGACACCATCATCGGCGCCTGCGGGCTGACGATGACGGACAAGGAGCCTGTGCCGGAGCTCGGCTACTGGCTCGGCGTGAAGTATTGGGGCAAAGGCTACGCCACCGAGGCCCTGCACGCCGTGATCGACTACGCCTTCACCGATCTCGGTTATCCGTCGCTGACCGCCGCCGCGCGCGTCACCAATCCGCTGTCGCGCCGCGTGCTGGAGAAGTGCGGCTTCCAGTGGACCGGCGTCGGCCTGTGCCGCATCCGCGCCATCAACTCGTCGGCGCCGATCGACCGCTTCCGCCTCGAGCGCGGCATCTGGTCGGCGATCAAGACCTGGGGCCGGATGAAGAAGGTGTCGTGATTTCAAGCGGC
>CAITEM010000072.1 GCA_903891395.1 uncultured Hyphomicrobiales bacterium
TCAACCTGCCGAAGCTTCGCAACGATCTCTTCCGCCGTATGCCTCTTCCTGCCCATCTCCGCATCCTCCTCTGTCAAAATTATACTTCAGGGAGGACCACTTCAAAGGGGGCAGATCACTCTGGGCCGAGCGCAAGGTCGCGCTGCCCGATGGCGATCTGGTCCAGATCCCGCAACAGGCGTTGTATTACGCCAGCCTCGGCTGCATCGAGATCGGCGCCGCGCAGACTGGCGCGACCTATGAAGGCACCGCGCGGCTGCAATGGTGGATCGCGGAAGGCCAGCACGAGCACAAAGGCAAGGAAGGCAATGCCGGCCTCACGGGTGACGCCGACGCGTTCCAAGAATTCCTGCGCCAGTATGGCGCGCCGAAACGCGACGGCATCAGCGGCCGCGCGGCGCAGAGCGACGCGCCGGTCGCGGTCGGTTGCGATTTCGGCAGCACCACGGGCAAGGCGGTGGTGCTGTCTGAATCGGGCGAACTGCTGTTCAGTTGCTACGCGCTGTCCAAGGGCAATCCGATCGAGGATGCCAAGGACATCATGCGCCAGATTCGGCAGGCCGGTTTCACGCGCATCGGCGGGCTCGGCATCACCGGTTACGGCAAGGACCTGCTGAAAGATATTCTCGGCGCCGATGCCGCCGTGGTCGAAACCGTGGCGCATGCCGAGTCGGCGCTGCACGTCTGCCCCGACGCCGACGTGATCTGCGACGTCGGCGGCTGCGACGTGAAGATCATGATCCTGCGGCAGGGCACGGTCGCCGACTTCCGGCTCAATTCGCAGTGTTCGTCCGGCAACGGTGCTTTCCTGCAAGGCGTCGCCGAACGCTACGGCGTGGCGCTTGAAAATTACGCCGAGCGCGTCTTCCAGGCTAAGGCGATGCCGACGCTGGCGATGGGCTGCGGCGTGTTCCTGCAATCCGACATGGTCAACCAGCAGCGCAAGGGCTGGTCGGCCGACGAGATCATGGCGTCGCTCGCCGCCGTGCTGCCGATCAATGTCTGGGTCTATGCCGGCCAGTTGAACAATCTGCGCAGCGTCGGCCGCAAATTCGTGCTGCAGGGCGGCACGCATCGCAATCTCGCGGTGGTGAAGGCGCAGGTCGATTTCATCAAGAGCAAGGTGCCCGGCGCCGAGATCGTCATTCATCCGTATTCGGGCGAAGCCGGCGCCATCGGCGCCGCGCTCGGTTTGCTGGAACGCTTGCGCGATCGCCTGCCGAGCCGCTTTCGCGGCTTCGACGTCATCGAGACGCTGGTTCATCGCAGCACCACAAGCGAAGACACCGTCTGTCATTGGTGCGCCGTCAACTGCAAACGAACCTTCATCGACGTGCAGTTGCGGGGCGCGCAGGGAAGGCCATGGAGCAAGGTCGCGCTTGAGCCCGGCTGGGAGCGCGTTATCAACGGCAACACCTGTCCCAAAGGCTTGATCGAAGACGTCAACGAGATGCGGGCCGTCAAGGCCGGCATGGAGGAGGGAAAGCGTGCGCATCCTAACGTCGGAGAGCTGGTTCGGAACCAAGGTTTCCGCGCCGTCAAAGTCCCGGTCTGACCTGCGCGTCGGCATCCCGCGCGTTCTCAATGTCTGGTCGACGCACCAGTTCTGGCTCGGCTTTTTTACCGCGCTCGGCGTGACGCCGGACCATGTGGTGTTTTCGTCCGACACCAGCGAAGAGCAGGGCCGCAGCTTCGGCCGCGGCCGCGGCACGGTCGATTGCTGCTATCCGGTCAAGGCCATGTCCGGTCACTATGGCGAATTGATCTTCGGCCAGAAGCGCAAGATCGACATTCTGTTTTCGCCGCTGATCCGCTCGATGCCGTCGCTGCTCGCCGGTCATGTCGTCGATGTGCTGGCGTGCCCGCGCGTGATGGCCGGGCCGGAAAACATCAAGGCCGGCTTCCTCAAGGAAAAGGACGTGTTCGCTGCGCAAGGCATCAAATATGTCAGCCCGCTGGTGTGTCTGGCCGAGCCGCGCTTGATGCCGAAACAGCTTTACGAGGGTCTCAAGGCCGCGATGCCGGATTTGACCTATGCCGAGTCCGTCAAGGCGGTCGAGGCCGGCTACGCCGTGCTGAAACGTTTCGATGCGTTGGCGCGCGACAAGAGTCGCGAGATTCTCGACCACTGTGCCGAACACGGCAAGCCGTGCATTCTGGTCCTGGCGCGGCCCTATCATATGGATCCCGGTATCGGTCACGAGATCGAGGTGGATTTGCAGGCTTACGGCTATCCGATCCTGTGGGCGCAATATTTGCCGACCGATACCGCGATCATGGACTGGATGTTCGGCGACGACATCAAAGCCGGTGTCATCACCTCGCCGTTCGACATTGCCGATGTCTGGCCGTCGTCCTACAGCAGCAACACCAATGAAATCCTGTGGGGCGCCAAGGTCGGCGCGCGGCTGCCCTGGGTGACCTGCGTCATCCGCCTGACCAGCTACGAATGCGGCATGGACCAGCCGACCTTCACGCCGGTGCAGCAGATCGTCGAGAATTCGGGCACGCTGTTCTTCTCGTTTCAGGATCTGGACTCAACGAAGCCCGCCGGCTCGGTCAAGCTACGCGTCGAAACGATCGCGCATTATCTTGAACAGCATTCGACACGCATCCTGCGGCACAAGCTGAAGCAGCACGCGACGCCGTTCCCGCTTGGTCGACACGACGTTTGAAACCGCAACGCGTCTCGCGTCCGAGCACCTCACGGCACTGTGATTGCGGTGCAACATCCACCGGCCGCCCGGCTTCGTATCTCCATACGCAACAAGAATTTCAACGCACCTTAAATGGAGATTGTCCCGTGAAACTCGCCAACAAACTGATTGCCGCTACCGTTCTCGCCGCCTCGTTCGCCGCGCCGATGCTGCCGGCCCAGGCCGCCGTCGACGCGCTGTAGCTGACGCTGGCGGAACGCAATACCTACAACAACCCGGCGCAGGACACCGGCTGGTCCGACGCCTATGCCATGGACACCGCGCACAAGATGGCACCGAGGCATCATGCGCACATGAGCATGAACCACATGAACAACGATTGGCCGACCGGCCGCACCGACACCAACGTCAGCCCCGCCTCGATGGATTTCGGCATTCGCCAGCTCAAGTAGCCTGCACGCCTGCCCAAGGCATCGTGCCCGGCCTAAAGCCGGGCACGATTACGTCAGTGTTATCGGGCCGATCCGCACCTGTGCACCGCAAAACACCAGGTTTCTGTGGTTAAATCGCACTTCCTCGCGCCATTGGCTTTGCGGTGCCGCGACGAATCTCTTAAGCCGTTGCTCTTGAAGAGCGCATGGTGCGCACGAGGGAGCAGAAGTTCATGGCAGCAACAGCAGCCGCTAAGCCGGCAGCGGCGAAACCGAAGGCCAGCAA
>CAITEM010000073.1 GCA_903891395.1 uncultured Hyphomicrobiales bacterium
AAGGTGCGCTATTCGACGCCCGGCGTCGGCCTGATCTCGCCGCCGCCGCACCACGACATCTATTCGATCGAGGATCTGGCGCAGCTCATCTACGACCTCAAGAACGTCAACCCGACCGGGGCCGTTTCCGTCAAGCTCGTTTCCGAAGTCGGCGTCGGCACGGTCGCGGCGGGCGTCGCCAAAGCGCGCGCCGACCACGTCACCATCTCGGGTTTCGAGGGCGGCACCGGTGCATCTCCCCTCACCTCGCTCAAGCATGCCGGCAGCCCCAGGGAAATCGGCCTGGCCGACACGCATCAGACGCTGGTCGCCAACCGCCTGCGCGGCCGTATCGCCGTACAGGTCGACGGCGGCGTGCGCACAGGCCGCGACGTCGTGGTCGGTGCGATGCTGGGCGCCGACGAATTCGGTTTCGCCACCGCGCCGCTGATCGCGGCCGGCTGCATCATGATGCGCAAGTGTCATCTCAACACCTGCCCTGTTGGGGTTGCGACTCAGGACCCGGTGCTGCGCAAGCGCTTCAAGGGCCAGCCCGAGCACGTCATCAACTACTTCTTCTTCGTCGCCGAGGAAGTGCGCGAAATCATGGCCGAACTGGGCTACCGCAGCTTCGACGAAATGGTCGGCCAGATGGACATGCTCGACCAGCGTCAGCTCGTCGAACACTGGAAGGCCAAAGGCCTCGACTTCTCAAAGCTGTTCCAGATGCCGAAGCTTTCGCGCGACACGCCCATATTCCACTGCGAAGTCCAGGATCATCATCTCGACCACATCCTCGACCGCAAGCTGATCGCGGAATCGAAGGCCGCACTCGATCGCGGCGCGCCGGTACGGCTGCAGACGACCATCGGCAGCGTCAACCGCGCCGCCGGCGCCATGCTGTCGGGCGAAGTGGCGAAGCGCTACGGCCACGAGGGCTTGCCGGATGGCACCATCCATGTGCGCCTGAACGGCACCGCGGGCCAAAGCTTCGGCGCCTGGCTCGCGCACGGCGTCACCTTCGAACTCGAAGGCGAAGCTAACGACTATGTCGGCAAGGGCCTGTCGGGCGGCCGCATCGTCATCCGGCCGCCAGCCGACTCAGGCATCGTGCCTGAAGAATCCATCATCGTCGGCAACACGGTGCTGTACGGCGCCATCGGCGGCGAATGCTATTTCCGCGGTATCGCCGGCGAGCGCTTCGCCGTGCGCAACTCCGGCGCCACTGTCGTGGTGGAAGGCACCGGCGACCACGGCTGCGAGTACATGACCGGCGGCATCGTCGTCGTGCTCGGCCAGACCGGCCGCAACTTCGCGGCCGGCATGTCAGGCGGCATCGCCTACGTCATCGACGAGGACAACAGCTTCAAGACCCGCTGCAACATGGCGATGGTCGAACTCGAGCCGGTGGCGGAAGAGGAAGAAGTCAACGAGAAGGAATACAACCTTCAAAACGACCTGGAGTCGCACGGTCGCGTCGACATCATGGGCGACTTGACCAACGGCGACGCCGAGCGCCTGCACACGTTGATCTCCAACCACGCGCGTTATACCAATTCCAAGCGCGCGGCCGACATTCTGGCCGACTGGAATCGTTATCGTCCGCTGTTCAAGAAAGTGATGCCGGTCGAATACCGCCGCGCACTTCTCGAAATGGCCAAGGAAAAGGCCGCCACCATGCAGGCGGCGGAGTAGTATGGGTAAGGTCACCGGGTTTCTCGAATTCGAACGTCACGATCGCAAGTACGCCCCGGTCGCGGAGCGTATCAAAAACTATCGTGAATTCGTTCTGCCGCTGCCGGACGCCGACGTCCGCCAGCAGGCGTCGCGCTGCATGGATTGCGGTGTACCCTATTGCCACGGCACCAGCCGCCTGACCGGCGCGCCGACCGGCTGCCCGGTCAACAACCAGATTCCAGACTGGAACGACCTGGTCTATCGCGGCCACTGGGACGATGCCGCGCGCAATCTGCACTCGACCAACAATTTCCCGGAGTTCACCGGCCGCGTCTGCCCGGCGCCGTGCGAAGCGTCCTGCACACTGAACATCGACGAAAATCCGGTCACGATCAAAACCATCGAATGCGAGATCGCCGACCGCGCCATCGCGCAAGGGCTCAAGCCCGACATCGCCGCGCGCAAGACCGGCAAGAAAGTCGCCGTGGTCGGCTCCGGCCCCGCCGGACTCGCCTGCGCACAGCAACTGGCGCGCGCCGGTCATGATGTTCATGTCTACGAGCGCTGGGCCAAGGCCGGCGGTCTGCTCCGCTACGGCATCCCGGACTTCAAGATGGAAAAAGTCCACGTCGAGCGCCGCGTCGCGCAGATGGAAGCCGAGGGCGTGACGTTCCATTACGGCGCCGATGTCGGCGTCAGTCTGCCGGTCGACCAACTGCTCAAGCACCATGACGCCGTGGTGCTGTCGGGCGGCGCCGAGAAGGCGCGCGACCTGCCGATCCCGGGCCGCGAACTCAAGGGTATCCACTTCGCGATGGAGTTCCTGCCGCAGCAGAACCGCCGCGTTGGCAACGAACCGCTCGGGAATATCGACAACATCGTCGCCACCGGCAAGAAAGTGGTCGTGATCGGCGGCGGCGATACCGGTTCGGACTGCATCGGCACCTCGATCCGCCAGGGCGCGGTGTCGGTGGTGAATTTCGAGATCATGCCGCGGCCGCCCGAGCACGAGAACAAGGATCTGACCTGGCCGAACTGGCCGCTGAAGATGCGCACCTCGTCGAGCCATCTGGAAGGCGCCGAACGCGACTTCGCGGTAGCGACGCAGAAATTCACCGGCGACAACGGCCAGGTGAAGACGCTGCACTGCGCCCGCATCGACGCCAAGTTCAAGCCGATCCCCGGCACCGAATTCGAGATCGAGGCCGATCTCGTGCTGCTGGCGATGGGCTTCGTGCATCCGCTGCACGAGGGCATGGTGAAGTCGCTCGGCGTCGCGCTCGACCAGCGCGGCAACGTCCACGCCGACACCAACGCCTATCTCACCTCGGTGCCAAAGGTGTTCGCCGCCGGCGACATGCGCCGCGGCCAGTCGCTGGTGGTGTGGGCGATCCGCGAAGGCCGCCAGTGCGCCCACGCGGTCGACAAGTTCCTGATGGGAACGACAACGCTGCCGCGCTAACGCGGCGGCGTTCTCAGGATTATCTCAGCCAGCCGAACGGACCGGACGGCGCCGCCGCTTGCGGGCGTTGCGGCGGCGCTTGCGCCGGTTTCACGCGCTCGGCAGGCTGCTGCCTGCGCGGCGTGGCTTGCGCGGTCTTCGGCGCCGGCGCGTTCTTCGGATCGGCCTTCTTGGGCTCCGCCGCGGGCTCGGTATAGGCGCTGGCGGCGGGCGCCGACGACGCGGGCGTCACGCTGGCGCTGGTCGCTAAGGGTGCGGCGGTATCGCCGTTCTGACGCCAGGAGAAATCGTCGGCGCGGCCCGGCGCGGGCGCGACCGGCTCGCCTTTGACCAGGACCTGGGTGGCGATGGCGTCGCCGCGCGCGGAAGCGTTGCCGGCGCCGCCCAGCAATTCGTCCGAAGTCGACGGGCTGGCCGTGAGCGGCACGACCGGCCCGGCCAAGGGCCGCGCGGCGGATTTGCCGTCGACCGGCACCGGCCCGACCGGCGCCGACGGCAGCGACACAAGCGAGCGGTTGCTCATGTAGCGCCGCAGTTCGCGCTCGACATAGTGCGCCAGTTTGCGCGCACCGTATTTGGTGAAATAGACGCCGTCGCTGGAACGCAGCTTGCGCACCTGGCCTTCGTAATCGGGACCGTTGGTGGTGAACTTGCCACCTTCATCGACGAACCCGTCCCACACGTCGATATAGATCGCGCCGGCCTTTTCGGCGCGGGCGCGGTACAGATCGTTGAGGTAGACCGCGTCAGCGGTTGACTTCGGGCCCTTGATCGCCGGCAGACCGACCCAGAACACCGGCACGCCTTTGCTCTTGAGCGCGGCGAGAGTGTCGTCGATGCGGCGGGAATAAATCTCCGCCCACTTGTCGGTGCGGAATTCGATGGTGCCATTGGCGCGCCGGCCCGGTTCGGGCGCGATGATCGCCGAATCCGGTTCGTCGGAATCTTTGTCGGCGTCCTTGCTGGCGTCTTTGGCGGGCGCGGTCTTGTCGGCGTCCGCCGCTGGATCGGGCACGACAGGCGTCTTGTCAGCCGCAACTTTGTCCGCTCCGGGTTTGTCGGCCGCAGACTTGTCCGCCTGCGTCTTATCCGCCTGCTCGGCGGCCTTTTTCTTGTCGGCTTCTTTTTTCTCGGCTTCTTTCTTGGCAGCTTCCTTAGCGACGTCGCGCTCGCGGATGTTGTCGCGGTCGCTGACGCCGAGCATCATCACGACGTAGTTCGGCTTCTCCTGCGTGAGAATGTCGCGTGCGACGTGCCACCAGTCCAGATCGCCTTTGGTATCGTAACGCAGCAGACCGGAGCGCTGCTTGTTCTTGCGGATGATGGCGATTTCCGGGGTGTCGCCGAAAGCGTCTTCAAGACCATAGGCCAGCCAATCGGCCATACCATCGCCCATCACCACGATGGACGTGGTCGGCGCGGCGTCGCCCTTTTCGGCTTTACGCGGGCGCGGCGCGTTCGAACTGTCGCCACCGCCGCCACCACCTCCGCCCTGATAAGACGGCCGGAAATCCGGATCGCTTTCAACCGCAGGCTGGCGCGGTGACGGCCCGAACAGGCCGTCGAAGAAGCCGCCGCCCGAACGTTGCGGACGGACGCGCGCGCGGTCGTCGCGGAAAAACTGGGCGTGGGCGCTGTCGATCAACGGCACGTTGACGGCGACCACGGCGGCACACTCGGCAGCGGCCAGAATGACCGCGCTCAAAAGCCATCCCGATTTCAATTTGGCACCGATCATTGGGCTTACGTCCGAACTCAAATCTATCACGAAAAGCCCGCAAAAAGGCAGGCTTGCCGCACTAGCATGGGCCAATAGCGCGCGAAAAATGTCAACTCGAAGGTCGGCCGGTGGTTACTGGTTAACGGGGCTAACGCGCCCGCAGCCGCTCCAGCACTTCCGCGGAGGCGAAACCGTCGGGAACCTGACCGATCTTGCCCTGGAAATCGCGAATCGCCGACCGAGTCTTGGAACCGAGGTGACCGTCCGGATCGCCGATGTCGTAACCTTGCTGCGACAGCAATTGCTGTAACTCGAGCCGCTCGTTGCGGGACAGCACGCGCTCGTAGCGCGGCCAGTCCTGGGCGAAACGCTCGCCACCGCGCAGCCGGTCGGACAGATGGCCGATGGCCAGCGCATAAGCCTCGGCCGGATTATATTTCATGATGGCATTGAAGTTCGCCAGCATCAGGAAGCCGGGCCCCTGGATGCCGGCCGGCACCAGCAGGTAGGCGAGTTCATCGGGCCGCGCGAAAGCCTTGCCGTTCGGGCGCACCACGCCAACGCGTTCCCATTCGCGGATCGTCATGGCCTGGCGGCGGTCGGCCAGCGCAAAATTCAGCGTGGCCGGGATAACCACTTCGTAGCCCCAGGTCTGACCGTTGACCCAGCCATCCTTGCGCAGATTATTGGCGGTCGAGGCAATCAGATCGGGTACCGAGTCGACGACATCACGGCGGCCATCGTGATCGAAATCGACGGCATAACGCTTGAAAGCCGTTGGCATGAACTGCGTCGGTCCGAACGCGCCGGCCCATGAGCCGACCAAATGATCCGGCCGCACATCGCCGCGCTGGATGATCTCGAGCGTCGAGAGGAATTCCTCGCGGAAGTAATTCTGCCGCCGGCCGATACAAGCCAGCGTGGCCGTCGAGCGAACGACCGGACGGTCGCCGCCGATGGTGCCGTAGTTGGTTTCGACGCCCCAGATCGCGGCGAGAATGTAACGGTCGACGCCATAGGCCTGCTCCACCGCGTCGAAGGTGGCACGGTACTTTTGCAACAGCTCGCGGCCCTTGGCGATGCGCACGTCGGTGACAAGGACGTCGAGATAGTCCCAGAACGATTTGGTGAACTCGGGCTGGTTGTCGAGCAGATCCATGATCCGCAGATCCGGCGTCAGCGACGCCGTCACCGCGTGATAGGTCTCGCGCGAAACGCCGCGGCGGGCGGCTGCCGGCCACATGCGCTCGAGACAGATCGGAAAGCTTGCCGCCGCCGCGCGGATCGCCGGCGCGGTCATCAACGGATGGCCGGAGGCACCGGACTCGCCGGACCATTCCGGCGCATTGCCGGGCGACGCCGCGGGCGGCGAAATGGTGCCGGTGATGTAACGGTCGTCGCGATCCTGTGCCGCGGCAGCGCCGGTAACGGCGGTCGCCAGGATCGCAGCCGTAAGAGCGGTTCGCAGCTTCTGCATCAGGCCGGTCAGCTTCCTTATTTTCGCCCAGGCACGCATTAGGGTTGGCGCGAACTCGTTTCGACGGCGTTAATAGTCTAGCCTTATTCAACCGCCTGCCGGTGCATTGATTCCGACACCGCCCCACCCTCCGAGGCCCGCATGACCCGCATCCGCAAAGCCATTTTCCCTGTCGCCGGCCTTGGAACAAGGTTCCTGCCCGCGACCAAGGCCATGCCCAAGGAAATGCTGCCGGTCGTCGATCGGCCGCTGATCCAGCACGTCGTGGACGAGGCGCGCCAGGCTGGCATCGAGCATTTCATCTTCGTCACCGGCCGCAGCAAGGCCGTCATCGAAGACCATTTCGACCGCCAGTTCGAGTTGGAAGCCACTCTGGTTGAGCGCAAGAAGCAGGCAGACCTGGACCTATTGTCGCAGGACCTGCCCGAACCCGGCACCACCAGTTTCACGCGCCAGCAGTCGCCGCTCGGCCTCGGCCACGCGGTGTGGTGCGCCCGCGAACTGGTCGGCCACGAGCCTTTCGCCCTGCTGCTGCCGGACGTTCTGGTGCAGCACCCGCGCGGCTGTCTGGCGCAGATGATCGACGCCGCCGCGAACCTCGATGCCAAGGCCAACATCATCGCGGTCGAGGAAGTACCGATGGATCGCGTCCACATGTACGGCGTGGTTGGCGTCGGTGAGACCAAGG
Source organism: uncultured Hyphomicrobiales bacterium (assembly GCA_903891395.1). Classification (GTDB taxonomy): domain Bacteria; phylum Pseudomonadota; class Alphaproteobacteria; order Rhizobiales; family Xanthobacteraceae; genus Pseudolabrys. The sequence continues at coordinate 7,004 of CAITEM010000073.1, forward strand.
GCAAGGCCTTCTCTATCACCAAGATGGTCGAGAAGCCGAAAGCGGCCGACGCGCCGTCCAATCTCAGCATCACCGGCCGCTATATCCTGCAGCCGGAAATCTTCGACGTGCTGGAAAAGCAGGCCGCCGGCGCCGGCGGCGAAATCCAGCTTACCGACGCGATGGTGGCCTTGGCGAAAACGCAGCCGTTCTACGGCTTGAAGTTCGACGGCCGCAGCTTCGACTGCGGCTCCAAGATCGGATTTCTCACCGCCAACGTGTCTTACGGCCTGGAGCGGCCCGATCTGGCGCCCGAGCTGCGCGCCGAACTCAAGCGGATGCTGGCGGAGAAGTAGTTTTCTTATCCCTTTCCCTGGGAGAGGCGGCCAGCAATAGCGAGGGGATGGAGGAAACTACTGCTGCACGCGCAGACCGAGCAGGAAAATACTCGAGGTGTAATCGTTGCCCGTGACGTTGGAGCGCAGCCACTCCTGACGAAATTCGCCTTTGACCTGCATCATGCGGTTGAGCTTGTAGGTCAGGCCGAGGCCGAACGAATAGCGCTTATCCTGCCGGTCGCCACCGCCCGTCGTCGTCACGATGCATCCGCAGATCGGATCGACGCCGGTGATGACGTCGGCGCCCTGGTACGTATCGATGCCGAAACCGATCTTCGCGCTCCCGATCAGCCAGCGCCGGAATGAATGATCGACCTGCAGACCGATGTCGCGATAGAGCACACCCGAGACGCCGGGAATGGTGGATTCGCCGACCGTCGAGTTGGCGGTGAGCTTGGCGCTGGTCAGCGCGTTGACGGTCCAGATCAGCGAGGCGTTGCCGATCAGGCCGGAAAGCTGCGTCAAACGCGGGTCCTCGTAGTTGCGCCGTGTATAGCCGAGCGCGATCTCGCCTTTCAGCAATTGCGATATTTCAAAGGTCGAACCGAGTTTGCCGGTCACGCCTTTTGAATCGCGCTGATAGCCCTCAAGATCGGCGTTGAGATCGTGCACGCGCGTGTCCGTGCTGACTTCAACGAAGGGTGTCACGCCGGGCGTCAGTTCGTAACCGCCGCGCAACGTGCCGGTGTACTGATCGTAGTTGCGGTCCTTGTTGCTGCCGGTGGTGCCGTCGGTGAATGTCGAGTCCTGATAGGCGGTGCGCTCGGCGTCGCCTTTGACCGACACATCGAGGCGGTTGAAACGATAGCCGAGACCGGCGTTGCCGCCGACGGTGGTGAAAATCGGCAACTTCGAAAGTCCCAGTTCCAGGTTCGGGCTGCCGGGATTGTCGGTACCGACCTGCAGCCGACTGCCGAGATCGATACGCGCGTCTCGCGTGATGTCGACGCGGCCATCGGCCTTGGCGTTGACGTTCGGCCGGCTCAGCGTCGGCGTGGTGTCGGGGCTGTAGCCGGTATAGCTGCCGCGCAGCTCAGCCTTGAGTTCGTGGCGCGACCAGTCCGACTGCGCCAGCAATTCCGGCGAGACGGTGTAGAGCGAGGCGCCCTGGCCGCCGGTGACGTGCGCGGGATTGGTGTCGTAGCCGCCGATCAACTCGATCGCGGGGAACAAAATAAAGCTGCCCGCGCGCACGCCGAGCGGCGCGTAAGGATCGTCCGTCTCGACGTGCGCCTTGCGCTTGGTCGGCTTGCGGCGGATCGGGCCGATGTCCGGCACGGCCGGTTCGCCGGGCGCGGACGCATAGGCGGCGTTGGCGGCGGGAAGCGCCGGCTTCTGATACGGCGAGATCGGGACCGGGTCCGGAAGTTTCGCCGCCGCTGCTTGCGCATCGGTGCCCGGCTTGGCCTTCACCTTGGCCGCAGCCTTGGCTTTACCCTTTTTGTTGTTGCTCGAGTCGAAGCCCGTGGTGCCGGCACCCGACGGCGGCGGCGTCAACGCGGGCGCGGGGCCGAGTTGCGCGGGTTGCGCGCGATTGAATTGCTGAAACTTCGGCGGGTTGCGCGGATCGGCCTGAAGGTTCGGCGCCAGCGGATCGGGCCCGGCGATTTGCGCGTGCGCACTCACACTGCCGAGCAGAACGCCGCCGGCGGCCACCGCGCCCAAAAGCGCAGCCCGGTGTGAATGAAAAAGGCGTGGCACGTCCGCTACTGAAGCCTCCTGTGCCCGGCCAAAGGCGCGGCCATAGCGGCGCGCCCGCAGCCGGCGGGGGTGGTTAACGGACGCTAAAGGGCTATGGTTAACGAGGCGTTAGGCCCCGCAAGGCTTTGATTAAGCGGCTCAAATCCAGCCTTTGAGCTCGCGGGCAACGAGGTCTTCAATCACTTCCATGCCGCCAGGACTGTCGTTGAGACAGGGAATGGCCGCGAAGTTCTCGCCGCCCGCTTCCTTGAAGAACTGGGCGTTCTCCATGGCGATCTCCTCGAGCGTCTCAAGACAGTCCGAGGAGAAGCCTGGCGTGATGATGGCGATGTTCTTCACGCCCTGCGCGGCCAGCGCCTTCACGGTGACGTCGGTATAGGGCTTGAGCCATTCGCTCGGTCCGAAGCGCGACTGAAACGTCAGCATCAATTGCTTGGTGTCGAGCTTGAGCCGCTCACGCAAGAGACGCGCGGTGACGTGACACTGGCAGTAATAGGGATCGCCCTTCGCCAGATATTCTTCCGGCATGCCGTGGAACGAGGCGATGATCACCTCGGGTTTGAACGGCAGCGTCGCCAGATTGGCTTCGACCGATTGGGCCAGCGCTTCGATATAGACCGGCTCGTCATAGTAAGCCGGCGCGGTGCGCACCGCCGGCTGCCAGCGCATGCGCGCCAGCACCTCGAACACCTTGTCGTTGACGGTGGCCGTCGTTGCCGCGGCATATTGCGGATAGAGCGGCACGATCAGAACGCGGTCGCAGCCGGCGGCCTGCATGGCGTCGAGCCGCGAGGCGATCGACGGATTGCCGTAGCGCATCGCCCAGTCGACCAAGAGACGCGGATCGTTGGCAAGCTTCGCGCCGAGCTTGTCCGATTGCG
>CAITEM010000074.1 GCA_903891395.1 uncultured Hyphomicrobiales bacterium
CGACGTCGCGCGCCGCATCGCGCACGAAATCAAGAACCCGCTGACGCCCATTCAATTGTCCGCGGAGCGCTTGCGCCGCAAATACGGCAAGATCATCGGCGAAGACGCCAGTGGCGTGTTTCAGCAATGCACCGACACCATCGTCCGTCAGGTCGATGACATTCGCCGCATGGTCGACGAATTCTCCCGCTTCGCGCGCATGCCCAAGCCCGTGATCGCCTCGGACGACGTGGCCGACGCGGTGCGTCAGTCGGCGTTCCTGCAGCGCGTCGGCAACGCCGATATCGACATCGACGTCGAGATCGCCGAAGACCCGCTGCACGCGCGCTTCGACCGCCGTCTGGTGTCGCAGGCGCTGACCAACATCATCAAGAACGCCACCGAGGCGATCGCCGCGGTGCCGGCCGACGAACTCGGCAAGGGCCGGATTCAGATTTTCGCCGGCCGCGAGGGTGAGGATATCGTCATCGACGTCGTGGACAACGGCATCGGTCTGCCTAAGGAAAACCGCAACAGACTTCTAGAACCCTATGTGACGACGCGCGAGAAGGGCACCGGCCTTGGTCTCGCCATCGTCGGACGCATTGTCGAGGACCATGGCGGCAGCATCACCTTGCGTGATGCCGCCGACCGGATACCGGGCCAGCGCGGCGCTTGGGTGCGCGTGCAGTTCGCCGCCGCCGGCAAGATCGAAGTGCCGGCGAACAATCAACCGACGACCGCAAGCGAGTGATGGCATGGCTGCTGAAATTCTAATCGTCGACGACGAGGCCGACATCCGCGACCTGGTGGCGGGCATCCTGCAAGACGAGGGGTATGTCGCGCGCACCGCACGCAACAGCGACGATGCGCTGGCCTCGATCGTGACGCGCCGGCCTGACTTGATATTCCTCGATATCTGGCTGCAGGGCAGCAAGCTCGACGGGCTTCAGTTGCTCGCGGCCATCAAGCAGGAACATCCCGAACTGCCGATCGTCATGATTTCAGGTCACGGCAACATTGAAACCGCGGTCGCCGCGATCAAAAGCGGCGCTTACGATTTCATCGAAAAGCCGTTCAAGGCCGACCGGCTGCTGCTGTTCGTCGACCGCGCCGTCGAAGCCGATCGGCTGAAGCGGGAAAACGCCACGCTGCGCCGCCGCGCCGGCGGCGAGGTCACCGTCGTCGGATCGTCGACGGCGGCGAGCCAGGTGCGGACGCAAATCGAGAAGGTCGCTCCAACCGGGAGCCGGGTGCTGATCAGCGGTCCTTCGGGCGCCGGCAAGGAAGCCGCGGCCCGCCTCATTCATCAAGGCTCGAAGCGCGCCGACGGCCCCTTCGTCGTCATCAATTGCTCCACCATGCCGGCGGAACGTCTCGATATCGAGCTGTTCGGCACCGACAGTCGCGAGGGCGACGCCGAATCGCTCCATGTTTCCGGCGCCTTCGAGCTGGCGCATGGCGGGACACTTGTCCTCAAGGAAGTGGCCGATCTGCCGGCGGCACTGCAGGGCCGGCTGGCGCGGGTGCTTCACGAGCAGTCCTATATGCGCAACGCCGGTCGTACGCGGGTCGAGGTCGATGTGCGCGTTCTGGCGACCACGGGCCGCGCGCTGCAGGACGAGATCACCGCCGGCCGCTTTCGCGAGGATCTGTTCCACCGGTTGAATGTCGTCTCGCTGCGCATTCCGGGCCTCAGCGAACGGCGCGAGGATATTCCGGAGCTTGCCGCGCACCTGCTTGCCCGCGTTGCCGATGCCACCGGCCTGCCGACGCGCACCATCGGCGAGGATACCCTGGCGGCGTTGCAGGGCCACGACTGGCCGGGAAACGTCCGCCAGCTGCGCAACGTCATCGAACGACTGCTGATCCTGGCGCCG
>CAITEM010000075.1 GCA_903891395.1 uncultured Hyphomicrobiales bacterium
CGCCGTCGGCTCGATGGTGAGCGGGTTCACCACCATGCCGGATTCGAATTTCTTGACCTGGCGGACCTGAGCGGCCTGCTCGTCCGGTTCCAGGTTGCGGTGAATGACGCCGATGCCGCCGGCCTGCGCCATGGCAATGGCCATCTGGGATTCGGTGACCGTATCCATGGCCGAGGCGATGATCGGGATATTGACCGAGATCGAGCGCGTGATCCTCGACCGGATATCGGCGTCGCCGGGCAGCACTTCCGACAGGCCGGGCCTGATCAGCACGTCGTCGAACGTGAGCGCTTCGCGGGGCTTTGCGTTATTGATCGAGGCCATCGCCAACTCCGTCACACCCGAAAAGGGAAAAAGGCCAGACGCAGCTTACAAAAAGCCTGTCGCGAGGGGTGTCCCCGCGTCGTCACGGCCCGCTTTTGGGTTGGCGTGGGTCGTTAGCATGGGAAGACTGTGATTCCTAGGCTATTCAAGCATCGCAGGTATGAACACCCACAGCCTGTGAGGCCTGCTTTCCACCCCGGCTTTGCTGTTCTAAGACGGCGCAGTCGATCCCACCCCGCCGGGTAGCTTTTTCATGCGTCGTGACCGCATCATTCCGCTGATCATCGCGGTTGCCCTGTTCATGGAAAACATGGACTCGACGGTGATCGCCACCTCGCTGCCGGCGATCGCGGCCGATATCGGCACCAATCCGCTGGCCCTTAAACTCGCCGTCACCTCCTACCTGCTCTCGCTGGCGATCTTCATCCCCGCCAGCGGCTGGACCGCCGACCGCTTCGGCGCCCGCACCGTGTTCCGCGCCGCCATCGCCGTGTTCATTCTCGGCTCCATCGGCTGCGCGCTGTCGAGTTCGCTGACCGACTTCGTTATCGCCCGCATCGTGCAGGGCATGGGCGGCGCGATGATGACGCCGGTCGGGCGCATGGTGCTGGTGCGCTCGATCAGCAAGCGCGACCTGGTCAACGCCATGGCCTGGGTGACGACGCCGGCGCTGATCGGCCCAGTGCTGGGGCCGCCAGTCGGCGGCTTCATCACCACCTACGCCACCTGGCACTGGATCTTCATCATCAACGTGCCCATCGGTCTGCTCGGCATCGTACTGGCGACCCGCTATATCGACGACATCCGCGCCGAAACCCGCGAGACCTTCGATATGACCGGCATGGTGCTGGCAGGCCTCGGCATTGCCGGCGTCGCCTTCGGCCTGTCGATCATGGGATTGAACTTCCTGCCCTGGACCGTGGTCGCGGCGCTGGTGGTGGCCGGCATTTTCTTTATCGGCGCCTATCTGGTGCACGCCCGCCGCACGCCTAACCCGGCGCTCGATCTCACGCTGTTCCGGCTGCCGACCTTTTTCGCCAGCGTCACAGGCGGCTTCGTGTTCCGCCTCGGGCTGGGCGCGTTGCCGTTCCTGCTGCCGCTGATGCTGCAGGTCGGCTTCGGCTTTTCACCCTTTCAATCCGGCTCGATCACCTTCGCGACCGCGCTCGGCGCCATGGGCATGAAATGGGCGACGGTGCGCATCCTGCGCCGCTACGGCTTCCGCAATATCCTGGTCTACAACGGCCTGATCAGCGCCGGCTTCCTGGCGGTCTGTGCCTGGTTCACCGCCAGCACGCCGCTGACGGTCATGCTGGGCCTGCTGTTCGTCGGCGGTTTCTTCCGCTCGCTGCAGTTCACCAGCATCAATACGATCGCCTATGCCGAGGTCGACCACTCCAGGGTCAGCCGGGCGACCGCCTTGGTCAGCGTCGGTCAGCAGTTGGCGGTCTCGACCGGCGTGGCCGTCGGCGCCATGGCCGTGGAACTGTCGTTGCGCTACCGCGGCGACGGCATTCTGCAAGCGGCGGACTTTCCACCGGCCTTCCTGGCCGTGGCGGCGGTTTCCGCGCTTTCCGTCTTCATCTTCATGCGGTTACCCCCTGACGCCGGGGCCGAGATGGCCGACCGCCTTCCCGCCCCCACGGATGCGACCGAGCCGAAGGGCTGAGCGGGCTGGCGAGTTCCATATTAACCATACCGAGAAGTTAACCCCTGTAGCCAGGACCTAAAACATAGACAAGTCATTGGACTGCTGAGTATTTTCGGTCCCGACCTATGGTTAACAGGTGGTTCTGCGTATGCGTCTCGTACAGCCAAAATGGCTGATCCGGGCCTTCGGGCTCGCTGGGCTTGCCGTTACGGCGGCCTGGCCGCTCGCTGCGCAGGCGCAATATAGCGACGCCCGCACCTGCGCCGACCAGACCTAGACGCTCGCGACCGAGCGCATCGCGGCCTGCGCGAAGATCTTGGACTCCGGCCGGCTCAAGGGCGCCCCGCTCGGCGTGGCCTATAGTCTGCGCGGCCTCGCCTTCCTCGACCGTGGCGACATTCCGCACGCCATCGCCGACCTCGACCGCGCCGTCGATCTCGCGCCCGACTTTGCCCCGGCCTACCAGAACCGCGGCAACGCCTGGTTCGCCCGCGGCAATTACGGCCAGGCCATCGCCGACTACGAGACCACCATCAAGCTCGATCCCAGTTCGCCCTCACCTTACGTCAACCGCGCCACCGTGCGCCGCGACCTCGGCTTCACCGACGGCGCGCTGGAGGATTACCAGAAGGCGATCAGCCTCGGCGCCGACCGCGCCACGCCCTACAGCGGCCGCGGCCAGATTTATCTGCGCGCCAAAGATTACCCCCGCGCCATTGCCGACTTCGACCGCGCGGTGCGCCTCGACCCGAGCCTCAGCAACTATCTGCTGCGCGGCGAGGCGCGCGAGGGCGCCGGCGATCTCGACCGCGCGCTTAAGGATTATCAGGAGGCGTCGCGGATCGATCCGAAAAGCATCGTCGCAATGACCTCGCAGGCCGCGGTCTGGCGCAAGAAGGGCGACCTCGACCGCGCCGTCGCAACATATGACCATGCGGTGATGACGGATCAGAACGTCGCCTCGACGTACCGGCTGCGCGCCGAGGCCTTGGCGGCCAAAGGCGACCGCAAGCGCGCGATGACCGACATCGGCCGCGCGCTGAAATTCACCTGGGATCCGGCCTTCATCAAGGTGCGCGGCGCCTTGCGGCTCGACGACGGCGATCTCGACGGCGTCATGCACGATGCCGAGGCCATCCTGAAGATCGAGCCGGAAAATACCTCGGCCTACGCGCTGCGGGGCGCCGCTTACTCCCGTAAGAAGGACTACGCCCGCGCGCTGCCCGATCTCGACAAGGCAATCGGCGAAGACGGCACCGGCGATGCGCTGGCCTATAGCGAACGCGGGCTGATCTACGCCGCCCGGAACGACAACGAACGGGCGCTCGCCGATCTCACCCGCGCCATCGAACTCGGCAGCGCCGGCGCCGCGCCGTATCGCTCGCGCGCCACGATCTACAAGGCCAAAGGCGACGGCGATAAGGCTTTGAGTGATTTCAGCCAGGCCATCCAGCGCGATCCGCGCCCGCCCGAGCCCTATTTCGAGCGCGCCGCGCTGCGCAAGGCCAAAGGCGACAACGATCAGGCGCTGGCCGACCTCAACCAAGGTCTCAGCCGTCAGCCGGACAACGCGGCGGGCCTGCTGGCGCGCGCGCAGATCAAGCAAGGCAAAGGCGACGCCACCGGCGCCATCGCCGATTACGACGCCTATCTGGCGCGCCAGCCCGACAACGCCACCGTGCTGCGGACGCAAGCCACACTGCTGCTCGACACCAAGAGCTTCGCCAAGGCCGCCGACGCGCTCGACCGCCTGATCAAGGCCGATCCGAAGAATGCGCAGACTTACTACCAGCGCGGTTTTGCCCACGAGCGCGACGGCAAGCGCGACCTCGCTCTGGCCGACTATCGGCAGGCTCTCTCCCGCGACCGCACCATGAACGACACCAAGCAGGCGGTGGCGCGGCTCGAGGTCGTCGAAGCGCGTGAGCGCGAGCGGGCCGATGAAGAACGTGAGCGCGAACGCAAGAAGCAATTGGCCGAGCACGGCCGCGACAAGAACGACAAAAAATCGCTGACGACCGCCGACAGCCAGAAGACCGCACCCGAAGCGCCCGTCCTCGCCGCAAAGCCCGTTATCGACGCCAAACCGGTGTTGGAGGCCAAGCCCGCACTGGACGCCAAACCTGCGGCGGAAGCCAAATTGGAAGAGAAACCCGCTTTGGAAGCGACGTCTGCCCCGGACGAGAAGCCGGTGTTGGCGGCAAAACCTGTGTTCGACCGCGACAAGACCGGCGAAACCGTCACCGCCAGCATTCCACCGCCGCCACCAATCGAGCGCGCTTTGCCGGCGACCAGAATGCCGGCCGAGCGTTCCCAACCCGAACGCTCGCAGGCCGACCGTGTTGCGCCCTCGCCTCCCCGTGAGCGCGTCGAGCCTCGCGTGCGCGAGCAAGCCGAATACAACGGCCGCGATCGCAGCGAACCGAAATCGCGCGACCGTGCCGACCGTAACGCGCCCGAACAAAAGACGAAGTCCGCTGCCGCCAAGCAGCGCGAACTCGACGACAAGAAGCGCGACAAGGAAGCGCAAGCGCGGAAAGAACGTCAGCAAGAACGGCAGCAGGCCGAGCGTCTCGCCGAACGCAAATACGAACGTACCGTGGAACGTCGCCGTCCGGAGTCGGAAGTTCGCTACTACCGGGCCGGTTCGCCGGAGACGCGGGGCGCGCGCTTTACCGACGTCTTCAGCGACAACCGGCGCTAGTCGCCATCTCCCCGAAATCCCGTCGCCAGCAGATAGAGCTCGGCCGAATCCGACCGGCTCGCCGCCGGCTTGATATGCTTCACGGTGGTGAAGTCGCGCTTGAGCAGGGTCAGCAGCGTCGCTTCGGTGCCGCCTTGCAACACCTTGGCGAGAAACGCACCACCCGGCGCCAGCACTTCGCAGGCGAATTCGACGGCGACCTCGACCAGCGCTACGATCTTGATGTGGTCGGTCTTGCGATGGCCGGTGGCGTTGGCCGCCATGTCGGACAGCACGACGTCGGCGCGGCCACCGAGCAGCGCCTTGAGTTTGTCCGGCGCGCTCTCGTCGAGAAAATCGAGTTGCATGAATTCGACGCCCGGCAAAGGATCGATGTCCAACAGGTCGATGCCGACGACGCGGCCGTGTTGCGGCGCGCCGACGCGCTTGGCGGCGACCTGACTCCAGCCGCCGGGTGCGGCGCCCAGATCGATGACGCGGCCGCCTTTCTTGAGAAAGTGCGCTTTGTCGTCGATCTCCGACAACTTGTACGCCGCGCGCGAACGCATGCCCTCGCGCTTGGCGCGAGCCACGTAAGGATCGTTGAGCTGACGGTCGAGCCACAGCTTGGATGACAGCTTACGTTTTTTGCCGGATTTCACGCGAACCTTGAGTTCGCGCGCGCCGCTGCCTTTGCCCGGCATGTTCATGATGCGGAAGCCTGGTCGTTGCCGCCCCACTCGCCCCAAGCGCCGTCATCGCGCATCATCTGCACCAGCATGCCTTCGCGCAGACCGCGGTCGGCGACGCGCAGCCGCGGACAAGGGAAGGCGCGGCGAATCGCCTCGAGAATGGCGCAGCCGGCCAGCACCAGATCGGCGCGCTCGGGGCCGATGCACGGGCTCGCCATGCGCTCGTCATAGCTCATGCTCAGCAGTTTCTCGTGAACCGCGTCGATTTCGGTGTCGTTCATCCAGCAGCCATCGACGCGGTTGCGGTCGTAGCGCTTCAGATTGAGATGGACGCCGGCGATGGTGGTCACGGTGCCGGACGTACCGAGCATATGGACGCCGCACAAGCCGTCGCTGCCGTGATCGCGCGCGAAAGGCGCGATCTGCGCCGATACCTCCGCCACCATGTTCTCGTAAATTTCGCGCGTGACGTTGATACCGCCGTGCCGCTCGGCCAAAGTGACGACGCCGTTGGCCAGCGAAATCCAGCCGCGCATCTGCGGCACCGGCGGGCCGCGCAAGGTCGCGTGCGAACGATCGAGCCGCACCAGTTCGGACGAGCCACCGCCGATATCGAACAGCACGACACCTTCGGCCTGCGGGTCCATCAAAGGCGTGCAGCCGGTCGCGGCCAGCGTCGCCTCCGTCTCGCGATCGATGATTTCGAGCGAAAGGCCCAGTTCGTCGGCAACGCGGGCGAGGAATTCGTCGCCATTGCTTGCGGCGCGGCAGGCTTCGGTAGCGATCAGGCGGGTCCGGGTGACGCCGCGGTTCTTCATCTTGTTGCGGCAGATGGCGAGTGCCTCCATGGCGCGCTCGATGGCGGCCTCGCTCAGGCGGCCGGACGCCGAGACGCCCTCGCCCAGCCGGATAATGCGCGAAAAGGCATCCACGACCCGGAAACCGTCGCCCGCGGGGCGCGCCACCAGCAAACGGCAATTATTGGTGCCGAGATCGAGCGCGGCATAGGTCGGACCGCCCCGATCATTGCCGGAACCGGCATCGGGGCGTCCAGACGACCGCCGACCCCACGGGGGCCGCGTTTGCGGCGCCCGTTGGGGGTCGAGGCCTGGGTAGTCCCCGGCCTCGCCGCTCATAATTTGCAACCTTCCTGCCGCCCTGTAGAATCGCCTTTCGGCGCCTCCCGGCGGCACGTATGTTCCACGTTCCCGAAAAGTGTAACAGCGCCTCCGCTTCGCGCAACCCTCGGCCCCAAAAGCTATTCTTGTCGAAGCGGCCCGGCTGCTCTATCTGGAGCTTCCCGACCCGCACAACCCCAGATGTACCGGCATGGACGATAGAACCACCGCAGCCGCGCTGTCGTTGACCAAATTCGGCGTCGGTCAGCCAGTCCGCCGGACCGAAGACCCCAAGCTGGTGCGTGGCGAGGGACGCTACAACGACGATATCGGGCTGCAGGGCCAGGCTTATGCCGTCATGGTGCGCTCGTCGGAGCCGCACGGCATCATCAAAAGCATCGATACCACTGCGGCCAAGGCGATGCCGGGCGTGCTGGCGGTGCTGACCGCCGAGGACCTCAAGGGTTATGGCGGGCTGAAATGTCCGCTGCCGCTGAAAAACACGGACGGCTCCCCCATCAAATACCGGCCACGCCCCGCGCTGGCGGATGACAAAGTGCGCTTCGTCGGCGATCCGGTTGCCTGCGTGGTGGCGGAAACCATCGCGCAAGGCAAAGACGCGGCCGAAGCCGTCGTGCTCGATATCGAGCCGCTGCCCGCGGTGGTCGGCGCACGCGACGCCGCCAAGCCCGGCGCGCCTCTGCTCTACGACGAAGCGCCCGGCAATATCGCGCTCGACTATCACTACGGCGACACGGCCAAAGTCGCCGACGCCTTCGCCAAGGCCGCGCGCGTCATCACCATGCCGCTGATCAATCAGCGCCTTGTGGTGAACTCGATCGAACCGCGTTCGGCGATCGGCGAATACGAAGCCGCGAGCGAAAAATGGACGCTGCATTCGTGCAGCCAGGGCGTGTTCGGCCTCAAGAACATGCTAAAAGAAATTCTCGGCGCGCCGGCCGACAAAGTCCGCGTCCTCACCGGCAATGTCGGTGGCTCGTTCGGCATGAAGGCCGCGGCCTATCCGGAATATGTCTGCATCCTGCATGCGGCCCGCATGCTCAAGCGTCCGGTGAAATGGACCGACGAGCGCTCCGGCAGCTTCATGTCCGACCATCAAGGCCGCGATTACGACATGACCGTCGAGGTCGCTTTCGCCACGGATGGATTGATTCAGGCCGTGCGCCTCACCGGCTACGGCAATCTCGGCGGCTACTGCTCTGCCTTCGGCCCGCTGCTGCCGACGGTGAACGTGACCAAAAACATCATCAGCATGTACCGCACGCCGCTGCTGGAGGTGAACACACAATGCGTGTTCACCAACACCACGCTGGTATCGGCCTATCGCGGCGCCGGGCGCCCCGAAGGTTCGCTCAGCATGGAGCGCGTGATGGACTACGCCGCATCCGAACTCGGCATCGACCGGTTCGAATTGCGCAAGCGCAACTTCATCAAAGCCAAGGAAATGCCGTTTGCCGCCGCGTCCGGCGTGACCTACGACTGCGGCGATTTCCCCGGCCTGTTCAAGGACGCGACCGAGCGCGCCGACGTCAAAAGCTTCAGCAAACGCAAACGCGAGAGCAAGCGCGGCGGCAAACTGCGCGGGCTTGGGCTCGCCTGCTACGTCGAAACCACCGCGGCGATGACCACTGAAATGGGCGGCGTTCGCTTCGAGACCGACGGCACGGTGACGATCATCACCGGCACGCTCGACTACGGCCAGGGTCATGCCGCGGCCTTCGCCCAGGTTCTTACGGAGAAACTCGGTATTCCGTTCGACCGCGTTCGCCTTGTGCAGGGCGACAGCGATCAGCTCGTCACAGGCGGCGGCACCGGCGGCTCGCGTTCGGCCATGCTCAGCGGCACCGCGATCGTACAAGCTTCCGAGAAGGTCATCGAAAACGGCAAGCAGATCGCCGCGCATGTTCTGGAAGCTTCCGCCGGCGACATCGAATTCAAGAGCGGCCGTTTCGTCATTGCCGGCACCGACCGTTCGGTCGGCATCATGGAATTGGCCGACCAGTTGCGCGCCGGCTTGAAGCTGCCGGACGGAGTGCCGTCGACGCTCGACGTCACGCATGTCACCGAGGCCGTTCCCGGCACTTATCCGAACGGTGTGCACATTGCCGAAGTCGAAATCGATACCGACACAGGCCTGACGCGCGTCGTGAAATACAACGCCGTCAATGATTTCGGCACGGTGATCAATCCGATGCTGGTCGAGGGCCAGATCCATGGCGGCGTCATGCAGGGCCTTGGTCAGGTATTGCTGGAACAGGCGGTCTACGATTCCAGCGGCCAGTTGGTCACCGGCTCGTTCATGGATTACGCGATGCCGCGCGCGCATGACGCGCCGATGATCAACGTGACAAACCACCCGGTGCCGACCAAATCCAATCCGCTCGGCGCCAAAGGATGCGGCGAGGCAGGCACGTCCGGCGGTCTTCCCGCC
>CAITEM010000076.1 GCA_903891395.1 uncultured Hyphomicrobiales bacterium
CAGGTGCCGGCGCTTGAGGTCGTCGGTTTTGTCTTGAGCGAACTGATCGAGCGATGACATTTGATCGTTGGGTGGCATGCGGGTAGGGAAGCGCCAAATGGTGAACGATACCAGCAAAAAGAGCCCGCCGCCCGGCTGGTATGCGGGCGGCCTTGAACACATCTGGCTGCCTTATGCCCAGATGAAGACGGCGACACCACCCTTGCCCGTCATGCGCACGCAGGGCTCGCGTATCGTGCTGGCCGACGGCCGCGAACTGATCGACGGCGTCGCGAGTTGGTGGACCGCCTGTCACGGTTATAACCATCCGCATATCAAGCAGGCCGTCGAGCGGCAACTCGCAGAGATGCCGCACATCATGTTCGGCGGGCTGGCGCATGAACAGGCGCTGACTTTGGCAAAGCGTCTGGCGGCGCTGTTGCCCGGCGATCTGACCCGGGTGTTCTTTTCCGACTCCGGTTCGGTTGCCGTCGAAATCGCGATGAAGATGGCGTTGCAGTACTGGCTCAATCGCAACGTGACCGGCCGCAACCGCTTTGTGGCCTTCAAAGGTGGCTATCACGGCGACACCACCGGCGCGATGGCGGTCAGCGACGGTGACGACGGCATGCACGCGCTGTTCTCCGGTCTGCTGCCGCAAAACGACGTCGCCGATCTGCCGGACGGCGATGAGCACGAGGCCGCGCTCGACACGTTGCTGGAGCACCGGGCAGACCAGATTGCCGCCATCATCGTCGAGCCGTTGGTGCAGGGCGCCGGCGGCATGAAATTTCACGATTCAGCAGTCTTGAAACGGCTGCGCGCGCGCGCGGATAAATACGACGTGCTGCTGATTTTCGACGAAATATTCACCGGCTTTGGCCGCACCGGGACGATGTTTGCCTGCGATGCTGCACAGGTCGTGCCCGACATAGTGACGCTGTCGAAGGCGCTGACGGGCGGCACGCTGGGGCTTGCCGCGACCGTTGCCAGCCGCAAGGTGTTCGAGGCCTTCTGGTCCGACGATCCGAAGAAGGCACTCATGCACGGCCCGAGCTACATGGCCAACGCGCTGGCCTGTGCGGCGGCCAACGCCTCGCTCGATCTGTTCGAGCGCGAGCCGCGGTTGCAGCAAGTCGCGGCGATTGCCGCAGCGCTGGAGCAGGGCCTTGCGCCCTGCCGCGCCATGCCGGGCGTCAAAGATGTGCGGGTCCTCGGTGCGATCGGCGTCGTCGAGTTGGAGCGCATTGAAAACGTCGATGCGCTACGCGCTCAATTCGTGGAGAAGGGAGTTTTCGTCCGCCCCTTCGGCAACGTGATCTATCTCACGCCTGCCTTTACGATTGCGCCGGCCGAGCTAAAGACCCTGACCGACGCCATTGTGCATGTCGTTCGCGGTTTGTCAGGCGGCTGAGAGACGCAGCTGGATCGCAGTGCCAAAGCAAAGTGCCGCGGCGAGGTGCCGCGGCGCTTCAAGGATTTGACAAGGTCAACGATAGATATAGCGAACCCGGCGGCTCGACGGTTCGACCAGAACCGGCACGCCATTCACATAAGCATACTCATATTCGGAATTGGGCACGGGGGTGAGGGCGACATTTGCCGGCAGGCCGGCGTCTTCGACGACTTCACCGTTCAGATAGACTTGTGGCCGCGGATTTTGCACGACATAAGTCTGAACCGTCGAAGGCGGCGGCGCGATCACCATCGGCGGGGCGCTCGCCACCGGCGCGACGAACTCACCGCTATAGGTCGGGCGGACGATGGTGGTGCCGGTCGTCGCCGTGTAGGACACCGGCGGCAAGGCGCGGGCGTTGGCGCCGGTCATGTACTGCGAATAGGCCCAGCCGGAGGCGCCATTGTAGCTGATCTGACACCACAAACTGCCGTCGATGCAGCCGAGGATCGCGGCCTGGCCATTGGTGGGAATGGCGCCGGTAACGGGATATTCCGGACCCGGACCGGACCGGATGTTGAGCGGCGTGGTCGCCATCGCCATGGCGGGCCGCGAGACGGTTGTCGTTGTGGTGGTTGTCTGGGCAAGAACGGGCTGCGACAGCACCGCGCTCGCCATCAGAGCGGCAATCAATATCGTGCTTTTGGTCTGCATGACCCAAATCTCCTGGTTATGGAGTCTGGTAACGCGGCGCGACACCACGATGTTCCAACGGTTGATGGAATGGAACTCGAACCGCCAGCGGTCAGTAGCCGACCGCGGTGCCGTGCAGGTCGTACTCATCGGCCCGTTCGATCTTGACCGTCGCGATTTCGCCGACACGCATTGGGCGCCGGCTGGCGACATAGACCGCGCCGTCGATCTCCGGCGCATCTGCCATCGAGCGGCCTTTGGCGACGCTCGGGCCGGCTTCGTCGATGATGACCTGTTGCCGGGTGCCGACCTTGCGCTTGAGGCGGCGCGTCGAAATCTTCTGCTGCGCCTGCATGAAGCGATGCCAGCGGTCTTCCTTGACTTCGTCCGGCACGACGGCGGCGCCGAGATCGTTCGACACCGCGCCACGCACTGGCTCGTATTTGAAGCAGCCGACGCGATCGAGTGAGGCCTCGTCAAGCCATTGCAGCAGCAGGTTGAAATCGGCTTCGGTCTCGCCGGGGAAACCGACGATGAAGGTCGAACGCAGCGTGATGTCCGGGCACATCTCGCGCCAGCGTTCGATGCGCGCGAGGGTCTTTTCCTGCGCCGCCGGTCGTTTCATGCGCTTGAGCACATCCGGCGCGGCGTGCTGCAACGGCATGTCCAGGTAGGGCAAAATTTTGCGGTCGGCCATCAACGGGATGACGTCGTCAACGTGCGGGTAAGGATAGACGTAATGCATCCGTACCCAGATGCCGAATTCTCCGAGGGCTTCGGCGATATCGACGAACTTGGCGCGCACTTCTTTGTTGCGCCATTTGCTCGCCGCGTATTTGACGTCGATACCGTAAGCCGACGTATCCTGCGAGATGACCAGCAGTTCCTTGACGCCGGCGGCGGCGAGCTTCTCGGCTTCGCGCAGCACGTCACCGGCCGGTCGCGACACCAAGTCGCCGCGCAGCTTCGGAATGATGCAGAAGGTGCAGCGGTTGTTGCAGCCTTCGGAAATTTTTAGATAGGCGTAGTGCCGCGGCGTCAGCTTGATGCCTTCCGGCGGCACCAGATCGATGAAGGGATCATGGCGCGGCGGCGCGGCGCGATGCACGGCGTCGAGCACGCTTTCGTATTGCTGCGGACCGGTGATCGCGAAGACGTCGGGGTAGGCGGCTGAAATGTTTTCCGGCTCGGCGCCCATGCAGCCGGTAACGATGACCTTGCCGTTTTCTTTGAGTGCTTTGCCGATAGCGCCGAGCGATTCTGCCTTGGCGCTGTCGAGGAAGCCGCAGGTGTTGACGATGACGAGGTCCGAGCCAACGTGCTCGCGCGACAACTCGTAGCCTTCGGCGCGCAGGCGCGTGATGATGCGCTCGCTGTCAACCAAGGCTTTCGGGCAGCCAAGCGAGACAAAGCTCACCTTCGGCGCCGCTTTATCGTCGGATTTCGTCTCTGGAACCTGCATGCGGCATGGAGCTAACCGCGATCCGGGGCGATAGCAAGGCCGCGCCAGCCCTAGCGATTCCGCAGCGCCTCGGCTTCCTCGTAGAACTTCTTTTCCCAAGCTTTATGGTTATCGGCGCCTTCGCGGATGAAGGGCGTGAAAACCGCCAGATTGAGCAGCAGCCAGTTGAGGAAATTGGCCGGGAACCTTAGCGGCTTGCGGAAATCGACGAACAGCACGACGCGCGTCTTGTCCGTCTTGTTCCAGGCCTCGTGTTCATAGGCGTCGTCGAAGATGACGGCTTCGCCTTCCTTCCAGCGGTAGAGTTGCTGATCGACGCGGATACCGAGCTGCTCCCGGGGTTCGGGCACGATCAAGCCGAGGTGCAGCCGCAGCACGCCGTTGTACGGCCCGCGATGCGCCGGCAGATGTTTGCCCGGCTCCAGGATCGAAAACATGACGGTAATCAGGCCGGGGATCTTCTGGCAGACGCGCCAGGTCTCCGGACACAATTTGATATTGGCGTCGGATTTGAAGCCGTAGCCGGACAGCAGAAAGGTCTTCCAGCCGCGATCCTGGCTGATGGTGGCGACGTCCGACGAAATCTCATGGAAGCCGGGCAGGTCGGCTTGGCGGGTCAAGACGCGGTCGAGCTCGGTGCGGATTGCGCGCCACTCGCTCTCGATCTGCGTGGTCCAGGGAAATACCGCGTTGTCGTAGACTGGCGGATTGCCGACTTTGCTGAACGACACATTGAGCCGTTCGACGAATGACACCAGCCCCATGAAAATACGCGTGAGGCGGCTGGCGCGCGCCAGCGGCTTGATGCCGTCGGTACCGAAGCGCTGTTCGGGATCGGTCTGGGGACGTTCTGCGACGCTACTCATCGGCTACTCCCGCAAGCTTGCGCATCCTTAAGCCCCCGCAGCGTTATCGACCGCGAATCTGTCACGATTCTGTCGCCCCAGCCACGGCGGGATGGCACAAAAGTTCCCCCTGCGCCAACCTGTTAGAAGGTCCTATTCGGTGATTGGCCCCGGCACAAGGCGGCGCTATCGTGGGTCAAAGGCGGGAACCGGCATGAAACAACTGATCGTACTGATGGCGCTGGTGCTCGGTCCGTATTCGGCGATGGGCCCTGCCGGCGCCGCCGACCTCAAGCCGATGCAGGCCAGCGTCTGGCGTGGCCACGACATACGCGCGCCGCGAGACGTTTTGCCATTCCCACGCGGCGAAAGAGCCCAGTCGGTCTGGGCGTCGGGTGCCTGCTGGAGCGAGTGCGGGTCGTACTGCGCCTGGGGCCAGACGCAATGCCTGGAGCGCGACTCGCAGGGGCAATGCCTCAAGCTCACCGACAAATGCGACCGTTATTGCCAGCGTGAGTGCCGCACCTCGGGCGGCCCATTATTGCCGATCGAGTTGCCGTGGGATTGAGGTCCAGCCGGAAGTTTCTTAATTGGACGCGGCTTTCAACAGCAGCTTGAGTTCAGATGCGATGCGATCCGGCACCTCCAAAGGCGTCAGATGGCGCGCCTTTTCGATGACGACGAGGCGTGAGTTCTTGATGCCGTCATGCATCGTCTGCGCCATCGCGACGGGCGCGGCGTAATCTTCCTCGCCGACGATCACCGTGGTCGGGGACGTTATACTTGGCAGCGCCGACCGCAGATCATTGGTGCCAAGCATGCGGCAGGTTTCGGCATAAGCGGCAAGGTCGTTGGCCAGGAATATGTCGATGCAATGTTGGACCACCTCCGGGTGGGCGGCGCGGAACGGTTCGCCAAACCAGCGGGTGACCTGAAATTCGATCAAGCCTTTGAGGCCTTCCGTCAGGGCGCGCTCGGCGCGCTGGGCCCACGCTTTCGGCGCCTCGGCGCCGTACCAAGCCGTCGTGTCGATCAAGCCCAGTCCGGCCGTGCGCTTCGGAAAGTTAGCGCCGAAGGCGAGGGTAACGCAGCCGCCCATCGAGGCGCCGGCGACAACCGCTGACGGCCAGCCGATGTGATCCATTAGATCGGCGAGATCGCTCGCGAACAACGGAGTGGTGTAGGGGCCAGCCGGCTTGCCGGAGACGCCATGACCGCGGCAGTCATAGACCAAAACCGATGCGGTACTGGCAAGACGCTCGGCCACCGGCAGCCAGAATGTATGGTCCATCGCCAGCGAGTGGATGAGGGCGATCCGGGGGGCGTTATCGCCGCCTTGAAACAGCCGGTAAGCGATACGGGTGCCGTCGGCGCAAACTGCGTATTCTGTCGAGGTGCTCACTGGTTTCTCCCGCAGCTTCAACCAAACGGTTGAGCGTATCTGTTTTTCAGCGGTAGAAATAACCTCAGCTCAAGTCAATCCTTCTATGTCCCGTTGCCGCGCGTCCGGATTTCTGCTCTCAACAACTCTCGACATATTTGTGACGAGGGCTCGATGCGTATTCTTTGCCTGGGCGCCGGCGCGGTCGGTGGCTATTTTGCGGGACGGTTGCTCGAGGCGGGCGGCGACGTCACTTTTTTGGTGCGCGAAGCCAGAAAGAAAAATCTCGCTGAGCACGGCCTGCGCATTGAAAGCCAGTACGGCAATTTTTCGGCACCCGTCAAAGCGATCACCGCCGCTGAACTCGGCGAGCCTTTCGATATCGTTCTTTTGACCTGTAAGGCCTACGATCTGCCGTCGGCTCTGACGGCTATTGAAGGTGCCATGGGCGACCGCACCACCGTTCTGCCTTTGCTGAACGGCGTCGTGCATATTGATCAACTCAACGCGAAATTCGGCCGCAACCGGATTCTCGGTGGCGTCGCCAAGATCGCATCGACGCTGGCGCCTGACGGCACGATCAAACATCTCAACGATTGGCGCTTCATCACGTTCGGCGAGCAGGACGGCACGATGAGTGCGCGCGTGCTCGCGTTGAAGGCGGCCTATGACAAATCCTCCGCCGTTGTAGCCACGGCGTCGCCCGAGATCATGCGGATGATGTGGGAGAAACTGGTGCATCTGGCGACGGCGTCCGGCATGACCGCCGCGATGCGCGCCAATATCGGTGAGATCGCGCGCACGCAGCACGGCATCGCCTTGATGACGGCCTTCTTCGAGCGAAACGTCGAGATCGCACAAGCTGAGGGCTATCCGCCGGCCGCCAAATTCATGAATGAATTTAGGCAATATATCGCGGACGTCGCATCGACAAATGCGGCTTCCATGCTGCGGGACATTGAGCGTCACGGCCCGATAGAGGCCCAGCACATTGTCGGCTACCTGCTCGACAAGGCTGAAGCGCACAAAATCGATCCGTCGATACACCGCTTCGTCTACACAAATCTGCAAGCCTACGAGCAGCGCCGCGCCACGAACCGGCTCTAGCCGCGCCTCTTCGGAAGCGATTGGGGACATTTAGGAAATTATATTTTCGCGTATCTCGGGATTTCGGAAGCCTGGCTCCGGGTGCAAAGGTCTGGCCGCAAGACGTTGCGGATTGCTGCGCGGGACGCAGCCTGTAACCGCACCTGGAGGATTTCATGAGACTTGGCTACTTCACCATGCCTGTGCACGGCATGCATCGGAATTGGGCCGAAACGCTCAAGGAAGACCGCCAGACCTTCATTCTTGCCGACAAGCTCGGTTTCCACGATGCCTTTATCGGCGAGCATCTGTCGGACCGCTGCGAAACCATCACCAACAGCATGATGTTTCTGGCGTCGCTGGTCAGCGACACCAAGAACATCAGGCTTGGTTCCGGTACCTCGAACCTGTCGCAGATGCACCCCGTGCTGATCGCCGCGCAGGCGTGCCTGCTGGACCATCTGTCGGAAGGCCGTTTCATCTTCGGCATCAGCCCCGGTTCGCTGACGTCGGACGCCGAAGCGCTCGGCATCCTGGACGAAGACCGCAACAAGATGTTCGCCGAATCCATCGACGTCATCCTGGAAATCTGGAAGCGCGAAGCGCCCTACAACATCGACCTGCCGGACAATCGCTACAAAGTATCGACCGCGCGCACGGCGGACTTGAGTCTCGGTGTCGGCTACCTCAGCAAGCCGTACCAGTCGCCGCGCCCGGAGATCGTCGGCACCGTGCTGGCGCCGTTCTCGCAAGGCGTCGTGGCGATGGGCAAGCGCGATTTCCATCCGCTGTCCGCGAATTTCTTGCTGCCGCAGTGGCTGTCGAGCCACTGGAAGAACTACAGCGAAGGCAAGGCGTCGGTGGGCGAAGTTGCCAAGACTTCCGATTGGCGCGTCGCGCGCACGATCTTCGTCGCCGATGACGATGCGACGGCCAAGCGTTACGGCCACTCGGATTCGAACAGCCCGTTCCGCGCCTATTACGACCAGATCCTCAAGAAGCTGCACCGCAGCAAGCGGCTGTTCGTGATGAAGTCGCACAAGGAGCAGCCGGATTCGGAAGTGACGCTGGACAATATCATGGACCAGGTCGTCATTCATGGTTCGGTCAACAAGGTCGTCGACGATATTCTGGCACTGCGCGAGCAGACTGGCGACTTCGGCGAAATCGTCTATGCTGGCATGGACTGGGTCGATCCAGATCTGACCAAACGTTCCATGCAATTGATGGCCGAACAAGTGATGCCGCGGATCAACGATGCGATCTCCGGCTCGCGCGCAAAAGCCGCGGCACCCGTCCAGCAGACCGCCTAGGAGAACGCCGATGTCGACCGTTGCCGTGCACGATCAGGAGCCGGATCCCGAAGAGTTGATGCGGGAATATGTCAAGAATCGTGGCGACATATTCGAGGAATGGCACTTCATGGCGAAGTACATTCCGCGCACGATCGAGCTGCAGCACGACGCGTCCGGCTATATTCTCAAGAACGACGCCAAGAGCACGCCCGATCAGGAACTGTCGCTGCCGATGCGCGAACTGGGCGCGCTTTGTATGCTCAGCGCCAAGAGCGATCTGCGGTTTGCCGCCAATCATGTGCGTCGTCTTTATCGCGCCGGCATTACCAATGCCGTGATCTTCGAAGCGGCGGAGGCCATCGCGCCCGTGGTCGGCCATTCAACGATTTCGCTGGTGGCGCAGGCGATCCTGCTGGCCAACGATCCGAAATATCCGTTCGGCAAGATGCCCGAAGGCGGCGAGCCGAAAGAGCTGACGCCGTTCCCAGAGATGAAACTGGGCCGCGAGCCGGTAAAGCCTGTTGCGCCGCTCGCCGAGTCCGCCGTCTGGCAATACGCGATGGCGATCGATGCGGAGTTCGCCAAACGCACGGTGAAATTCGTCGATCACTGCAACGCCATCGGCCGCAAGAAAGAGCATGCGCTCGGTAGGGGCGCCCGCGCGTTGATCGCCATCGCGGCGCTGTGTGGCCGTGGCCAGAAGGAAATGTGCGCCGACCAGATCAGGATCGCTTACGCCTATGGCATGACGAAGCGCCAGGTGCTCGAAGCGGTTTCACTGGCGCAAAACATGACCGGCGCGGCCAGCAGCGAGATCGGCATCAAGGCCATGATGCTCGTCGACGCCGACAAGTAGAGGCTTACGGCAGTTTCGTCAGCGCGATGATGAAATCGAGGAACACGCGCACCTTGCGCGGCAGATGCCGCTTGGCGAGATAAAGCACCGAGATCGGCGCGCCTTCGAGGGCGTGGTCCTCAAGGATTGCGATCAGGGCGCCGCTTTCGAGGTCCTTGCGCATCAGCCAATGCGTGCCTTGAACAATGCCGACGCCGGCGACGCCGCTCTCGCGATAGGCGTCGCCGCTGTTGATGACCGTGTTGCCTGAGACCCGCACCGTGGTCTTCTCGCCCTTTTTGTTGGCGAATTCCCATTCCGGCCCGAAGCGTCCGACGACGCAGTTGTGGTCCTTGAGATCGTCTGGCGTCTTCGGCTTGCCGTGTTTCTTGAGATAGCTGGGGGAGGCGGCGGTGATCTGCGAGCCGCGGGTGAGCAGCCGCGTGGTCAGGCGGGAGTCCATGATCTGTCCGGTCCGCACCGCCACGTCATAGCCATCGGCAACCAGGTCGACCGGTCCGTCGCTGAAGCTCAACTCAACCGAGATGTTGGGATATTGCTCGTAGAACGCTGGCAGCGCCGGCACCAGCGTCACGCGACCGAAGGAAAACGGCACGACGGCGCGGATGCGGCCTTCAGCGGCGACGTTGCGGCTTTTTACCAGCGTCTCGGCGTCTTCCAGATCGTCGAGGATCTGGACGCAGCGCTCGTAGAAATCCTGGCCGTAGTCGGTCGTGTTCACCTGCCGCGTGGTGCGGTTGAACAGTTGGGTGCCCAGTTCGTCTTCGAGCCGCGCGATCGCCTTGGTGACGGCCGACACTGACATGCCCATCTTGCGCGCGGCCGCGGTGAAGCCGCCGCTTTCCACGACCCGCACGAGCACGTTGATGGCCATAAACTTGTTCATGCATTCCCGGCGCTTATAGAAACGATATATTTCCTATTTCGGACATTTTCAACCTCATTGTCGGACCGTAGTCTGCGTTGGTTACCGTGGAGTCGAGGACTGGCAATGAGCGTCCAAGAGGTCAGCAGAGAAACATCGGCCTTCAGCACGGCCGAGTTCCGGGCGGCCATGGGCACATTCGCCACAGGCGTTGCCGTCGTCCTGGCCAACCACGACGACCGCTTGCACGGTATGACCGTCAATTCGCTGACGTCGGTGTCGCTCGATCCGCCACTGCTGCTGGTTTGCCCGCGCCGCGGTAGCGCCACGGGTCTGGCCATGAAAGCGAGCGGCGCCTTCGTCGTCAACATCCTTGACGTGCATCAGCGCGATATTGCTACTCGGTTTGTCGGCGATTTCTCCAACCGCTTCGACGGCCTCGACCTCGGACGCTCGACGCGCGGCTTTCCGGTGCTGGCCGCCGCCCTGTCTCACTTCGATTGCATGGTTCGCAACGTCTACGAAGGCGGCGATCACGACATTATCGTCGGTGAGGTTGTGTCTTGTACGCAACGTGCGGGCGGCCCGTTGCTGTTCTATCGCGGCCGTTTCGGGGCCGCCGATATGGATTAAGGCGCGGCGAAAGAACGCGGCAGGGCCTTACGAAAACAGCTTTTCCGAAATATCGCTAATTCCAAACATTGGATCATTTATGGTAGCTATCTAGCCTGTCCGGGCCTCTGCAGGGCCGCGCATCGGACTTTGAAATGACGCCGAAAAATCGGCGGCCAACAAAAAATCGCTGCCGGGAGGATCACACTTGAAAACAGTTCACCGTCGCGACGTGTTGCACGGGCTTGCGGGCGCGGGTGCAATGTCGCTGATGCCGGCCGTGGGCTGGGCGGCTGACGACAGCGCCGTGAACCGCGGCGGCACGCTGGTGTTCGGATTGACCGGCGGCGACCCGCCGAACTACGACATGCACGGCGGCAACGCGCACGTTCTGGCCCATCTGCTGGCGCCGCACTACAACGGCCTGCTGAAGATCGACAGCGCGAACTATCCCAACGTCATCGGCGATCTGGCGCAAAGCTGGACGATCTCCAACGACGGTTTGATCTATACCTTCAAGCTGACGCCCGGCGTCAAATTCCACGACGGCGCGCCGCTGACTTCGGAAGACATCAAAGCGAGCTACGACCGCCTGCGCAATCCGCCGGCCGGCGTCACCTCGGTGCGCCAGGGCATGGTCCAGCCGATCAAGACGATCGACACGCCCGACCCGTTGACGGTGGTGTTCACGCTGAGCGAGCCGTCGCGCTCGATGCTCTCGATCTTCGCCCATCCGTTCAACGCCATCTATCGCGCAGAGAAGCTGAAAGCCGACCCGCGGTTTCCGGCGCGCAACGTGCTCGGTACCGGGCCCTACAAGTTCGTCGAGCACGTCCAGGGATCGACCTGGAAAGGCGAGCGCTTCAAGGACTACTTCCGCCAGGGACTACCTTATCTTGACGGCTTCCAGGCCGTGCTGCTGTCCGGCCCGGCGCTGACCAACGCGATCCAGAGCGGGCAGGTGCTCAACGAATTCCGGGCGCTCGCCCCATCGCAACGCGATATCATCACCAAAGCGCTCGGCGATCAGGTTGTCGTTTATGAGCAGCCTTGGTGTGCCTGTATGGTTGCGACCTTCAACACCCGTCGCAAACCGTTCGACGATCCGCGCGTGCGGCGTGCGCTGTCGCTCGCCATTGATCGGTGGGCTGCGCAAAATGCGCTGCCCAAGATCAGCACGCTCGCTTTTGCCGGCGGGTTCCTGCGTCCGAAATACGAGCTGGCCGCGACCGAAGCGGACATCGTCAAATACCCGGGTTACTCGAAGGACATCGAGGCATCGCGCGCCGAGGCGCGCCGGCTGCTGAAGGAAGCAGGCGTCGAGAATCTCAAGTTCAAACTGCACAACCGCATGATCACCGATCCGTCGCAGGTCGCGGGTGTCTATCTCATCGACCAGTGGCGCCGTATTGGCGTCGAGGTCGAGCATCTGATCCTCAACGACACGACCTGGAGCGCGAACCTGTCAGCCGGCGATTACGACGTGACGATCGACAATCAGAACGACGCCATCGACGAGCCGGATTATCAATTGCCGCGCTATCTTTCTTACGACAAGTCGTCGAATCGGGCGCATTACACCGATCCGGAACTCGACGAGCTTTATGCAAAGCAGCACAACACCGCTGATAAAGCCGAGCGCTACAAATTGCTGCGGCAGTTCGAAACGCGCCTGCTGACGCAGGCTTACACGGTGCCGATCCTGTGGCTCAACCGTATCATCGTGCTGCGCAAGAAATTGCACGGCTGGAACATGACGCCCAGCCCCTTCGTCGGGCAGGACCTGGAGAAGTTGTGGCTGGCTTCCTGATTTCAATGCCGCAGAACAATGACGGCGCCGCCCCGATATCGGGAAACGCCGTTTGGTTGCGTCTCGATACACCAACATTCAAGACGGAAAGACGCAGTTGACCCAACGCATCATCGACACTCACGCACACTATTTCCCGAAATCCTTTTTGGAATTGCTCGCGACCGATCGCGGTAAGAAGCTTGGCTTCGGCTATCATCAGGTGCCCGGCGGCTTCATGATCGAAACACCCGGCGGCATGCGCGGCCCGCAACCGGAGAAGTATCACAATCTCGACCTGCGGCTCGCCGACATGGACGCGCAAGGCGTCACCATGCAGGGGCTCTCGTTAACGGCGCCGATGGTCTACTGGGCCGACGGCGAGTTCTCGCTCGATTTGTGCAAAGCCTATAACGACTCCGCCAGCGCTTCAGCCCAGCAATATCCGGATCGCCTCTACGGCTATATGACTCTGCCGGTCCTCGACACCGATCGCGCGCTTGGCGAATTGGCGCGCGCATCGAAGCTGCCGGGTCTCAAGGGCGTCTATCTGGGCACACATATCGAAGGCCGTGATCTGTCCGATCCGCTGTTCGAACCGATCTACGAAGCGGTCGCCGCGCTGAAACTGCCGATCTTTCTGCATCCCATCAAGCCGCTCGGCGGCCCGCGCCTGAAGCCGTTCCACCTCGGCAACCTGATCGGCAATCCGACCGAGACCGCGACCGCCGCGGCGCATCTCATTTTCGGCGGTGTGCTTGATCGCCATCCGACGCTCGAGGTCAGCCTACCGCATGCCGGCGGCAGCCTGCCGATACTGATCGGGCGCTGGGATCATGGCCACAAGGTGCGCAAAGAGATGAAGCACATGCCGAAGGCGCCGAGCGAATACCTGCGCCGCTTCACCTACGATACCATCACGCATTCGGCCGAGATTTTGAAAAATCTGGCAGCGCTGGTCGGTACCGACCGCATCCTGCTCGGCAGCGATTATTGCGCTGACATGGGCAGCACAGACCCGGTGCGCGTTGTAGACGAAGCCGGCTTCGGGGCGCAGGATCGCTCCCGCATCCTGACCGACAATGCGGTCAAGCTTTTGAATCTCTAGGAAGCGCAATGATCCTTGCCGATACAGCATCGCTGGAGGCCGCCGCCGTGGCGGACGGCATGCGGCATGTTGATACGCGACCGACGGCTGCGCCGGCCGAATTGCTGCGGGTCGAGAACCTCAGCATCTCTTTCAAAGGCAAGCACGGCCTGCTGTATGCGGTCGACAACGTCAGCTACACCGCGAAGGCCGGCGAGATCGTCGCGCTGGTCGGCGAATCCGGCTGCGGCAAGTCGGTGTCGTCGATGGCGATCATGCGGTTGCTGCCGAAATCGACCACGCGGGTGACCGGACGTGTGATGTTTCAAGGCCGCGATCTGCTGACGCTGTCCGAGCGCGAGATGGCGTCGGTGCGCGGCCGCGAGATCGCGATGATCTTCCAGGACCCGATGACGTCGCTCAATCCGGTGTTGTCGATCGGTCTGCAGCTCAGCGAACCGCTGATGGTGCATATGGGCCTCGACGCCAAGGCGGCGAGGGCGCGCGCGGCCGCACTGCTCACCGATGTCGGCATCGCCGACGCGGAGCGCCGGCTCGACCAGTATCCGCATCAATTGTCGGGCGGCATGCGGCAGCGCGTGATGATCGCGATGGCGCTGACCTGCGATCCGAAGCTGATCATTGCCGACGAGCCGACCACGGCGCTTGACGTCACCATCCAAGCGCAAATTCTCGATCTCTTGTACAATTTGTCGCGCCGTCTCGGCATCGGGCTGATCTTCATTACCCACAATCTCGGCATCGTTGCGCGTTACGCCGACCGCGTGAACGTGATGTATGCCGGCCGGCTGATCGAACAGGCGATGACCGACGGCGCGTTTCTGCATCCCAAGCATTTCTACACGCTGGGACTTCTGAATTCGATCCCGCGGCTGGACCGCCCGCGCACTGCGCGGCTGGCGACCATCGACGGCATCCAGCCGAATTTGTTGAACCCGCCGACAGGCTGTCGCTTCGCGCCGCGCTGCGTCGGCCGCATTGACGTGTGCGCCAAGGATCCCGCCCTGCGGCCGGTG
This sequence comes from uncultured Hyphomicrobiales bacterium, assembly GCA_903891395.1. Taxonomy (GTDB): domain Bacteria; phylum Pseudomonadota; class Alphaproteobacteria; order Rhizobiales; family Xanthobacteraceae; genus Pseudolabrys. Next base: position 14,384 of record CAITEM010000076.1, read on the forward strand.
GCGCCGGATCACTACGCGGCCTGTCATCGGGCCGAAATCGTCGAGCGCGTCGCGGAGACGCTGGTCCCGGAGCCGGCGGCGCCGGCGGCGATTGAGACCGATGCCATTCTCGAGGTGAAAGACCTCACCAAATTCTTCGAACTCGGCGTGCGCGGCCGCGGCGCGGGCCACACCGTCCGCGCGCTGGACGGCGTGACGCTCAGTGTGAAGCGCGGCGAGG
>CAITEM010000077.1 GCA_903891395.1 uncultured Hyphomicrobiales bacterium
CGAGATCGCGCGTCGCGCGCTTGACCACCTCGGCATAGGCGTCCGGCAGCGGCGGCGGATCGTTGTCGTCGCGATAAGGAATGCCGAGACCGCCGCCGAGATCGACATGCGAAATGGTGTGGCCATCGGAACGCAGCGTACGCACGAATTCGGCGAGCAGCGTGAAGGCGTTGCCGAACGGATCCAAATCGGTGATCTGACTGCCGATGTGCATATCGACGCCGGCGACCTGGAGGCCCGGCAACTTGGCGGCATTGGCGTAGACCTCACGCGCACGGCTGATCGGAATACCGAACTTGTTCTCGGCCTTGCCGGTGGCGATCTTGTGATGGGTCTTGGCATCGACGTCGGGATTGACGCGTACCGAAATGTGCGCGGCCTTGCCCTTCGACGACGCGATCGAAGAGAGTAGCTCAAGCTCGGGCTCGGACTCGACGTTGATGCAGAGAATGCCTTCGTCGATGGCCGCGCTCAGTTCCGCCGCGGTCTTGCCGAGGCCCGAGAACATGATCTTGTTCGCCGGAATACCGGCGGCGCGCGCGCGCTTCAATTCACCGCCCGAGACGACGTCGGCGCCGGCGCCCAGCTTGGCAAGCGTCTTGATCACGGCCTGGTTCGAGTTCGCCTTCATGGCGTAGCAGACCAAGGCGTTCACGTCGGCGAAGGCATCCGCGAAAACGCGGTAATGCCGTTCCAGCGTCGCCGTCGAATAGCAGTAAAACGGCGTGCCGACTTGCGCCGCGAGCGTATCGAGACTGACCGCCTCGGCGTGCAGCACGCCGTTGCGATAAGCGAAGTGATGCATGATCTGGTGTCCGCGAGACGCGCGCTAGTTCAAAAGATTGTCGAGGAAGATGCGTTTGTTCGGACCGACCGGTGCTTGCGGCTGGCTGGGACGGCTATCCGGCGTTTGACCGATCGGCGACACCAGCGGGTCCGCGCCAACCGGCACGGCGGCAGGTTGCGGCCCACTCGCCATCGAGGCACCGGGCGGCGGATCGAGCGGACCCTTGCGGCCGCAACCGGCCAGCGTCAGCGACGCCAAGGCGACGCCAATCAAGGCCAAGCGAAGAAAGGGGCGGTCGCGAAATAAGGACAAGCGGTCAACTCCTGATATGCGGGCATACTAGCAAAGCCGGGATAAAAGGCGAAATCGGGTCACGATTCAGACGGTTCCGGCGGTTGGCGGCCGGCAAGGCGGCGAGACGGAGCGGGAATGTCATGAAGCCGCTCGCGTTGCGCTTCCAGCCACGTCAGCCGCTTGAAGGCGAGTTTACGCGCATTCGAATTGCTCCCATGGTCGAAACGCCACTCGGCGCCGGAAATGAGCAACTCCAACTGCGAAAGGGTGAGCTTTTCGGCCTCGGCGTCGGTATTGGCGCCGCCCTTAAGCCTGCCCATTTTCGGTTCCTTCACGTCAGGCCTTCTCTTTTTCCAGTTTCTTGAGCCACTTCTTGGCCTGCGCCTTGACGTTCTTGGGCGCGGTGCCGCCGTAGCTGGTCCGGCTTTTCACCGAACGGTCGACCGACAACACGTCGAACACGGCGTCAGTGATTCGCGGCTCGACCGCTTGCATGTCGGCCAGCGGCAGCCGGTGCAACGCGACGTTGCCGGCTGACGCCTTGCCGACGATCTGGCCGGTGATGTGGTGCGCTTCGCGAAACGGAATGTTCAAGGTCCGCACCAGCCAATCGGCCAAGTCGGTCGCGGTCGCGTAGCCTTCGCCGGCGGCCTTCTTCATCCGCGCCGCGTCGGGCTCGAGATCGGCGATCATGCCATCCATCGCCGCGATCGACAGGCTCAACGCCGAGAGCGCGTCCATCGCGCCCTCTTTGTCTTCCTGCATATCCTTGGCGTAGGCGAGCGGCAGGCCCTTCATAACAATCAAGAGCGCGCTGAGCGAACCGATGATGCGGCCTGTCTTGGCGCGCACCAGTTCGGCGGCATCGGGGTTGCGCTTCTGCGGCATGATCGAAGAGCCGGTGGTGAATTTGTCCGACAGCCTGACCAAAGCGGTCAGCGGCGAGGTCCAGATCACGATTTCCTCGGCGAGCCGCGACAGATGCACCGACGCGATCGACGCCGCCGCCAGTGTCTCCAGCGCGAAGTCGCGGTCGGAGACGCCGTCGAGCGAGTTCGCGCCCGGCCGGTCGAAACCGAGCGCCTTGGCGGTCATGTCACGGTCGAGATCGAACGAAGTACCGGCCAGCGCGCCGGAGCCGAGCGGCGATTCGTTGAGCCGCTTGCGTGCGTCGGCGAAACGCCCGCGGTCGCGCGCCGCCATCTCGACGTAAGCCAGCATGTGATGACCGAAAGTCACCGGCTGCGCGGTCTGCAAATGGGTCATGCCCGGCATCACGGTGCCGGCATGCTCCAGCGCCTTGGTCGCGAGCGTCTTCTGGAAAGCGGCCAGTGCCAAGTCGAGCGTGTCGATGGTGTCGCGCATCCACAGCCGGAAGTCGGTGGCGACCTGGTCGTTGCGCGAGCGCGCGGTGTGCAGTCGGCCGGACGGCTCGCCGATCAGTTCGGACAACCGGCCTTCCACGTTCATGTGGATGTCTTCCAGCGCCCGCTTGAAGGTGAACTTGCCGCCGGTGATCTCTGACAGGATCGTGTCTAGACCGTGAGCGATCTTTTTCGCATCGTCCGCCGTAATGATGCCTTGCTTGGCCAGCATGTCGGCATGAGCCTTGGACGCGGCGATATCCTGGCGGTAAAGAGCCTTGTCGAAATCGATGGAGACATTGATCTCCTCCATGATGGCGCCGGGGCCCGACGCAAACCGCCCGCCCCACATTTTGTTACTCATGGTGTCGCTCTTGCCATCGCTACCGGGAATTCGCCGCTCATGACCGACCGTCCGCCGTCCAGTTTCGCCACCAGGCGCCTCGCCGTGATCGTGGCGGGGGCCATTGCCGGCGTCGCTGTCGGGCTGGGCGGGGTATATGGGATAGCGGCCCTGACAGGCAATGCAGGGGGCGATTCCCCCTGCCGGCCGGCGCTGGAAACCGCCGGAAAAGTTGCACCTTTCGCCCGCGGCGAAGTCGCGGCCGTCACCATCGCCAAGCGCGGCCTCGAGGTGCCGAACCTCGCCTTCCAGGACGGTGCCGGCAAGCCGATGACGCTGGCCGACTGGCGCGGCCGCACGGTGCTGTTGAATCTGTGGGCCACCTGGTGCGTACCCTGCCGCAAGGAAATGCCGTCTCTGGACGCGCTGCAGACGCGCCTCGGCGGGCCGGGTTTCGAGGTCGTGACGGTCAATATCGACACGCGTGACGCCGACAAGCCGAAGGCCTGGCTCAAGGAAGTCGGTGTTTCAAAGCTCGCTTATTACGCCGACCCCGCCGCCAAGACCTTCCAGGACCTCAAGTCGGTCGGCCGCGCCTTCGGCATGCCGACGACGCTGCTGATCGATCCGAAAGGTTGTGAGATCGGCACCATCGCCGGCCCCGCCGAATGGGCGAGCGACGACGCGATCAAGTTAATCCAGGCCGCAATTAAGCAGTGATATTGACGTTCTGACCGACGCCGGCGGCAGCGTTGGCGAGGCTCTGCAGGTTCTGCTGGGCCTTGTCGAGCATGTCCGCAACGGCGCCCGCGGCGTCGGCGTTCATGCGCAGCATCTTGGCCGCCAAGGTCATTTGGGTGTCGGCCGCCTGCGCGCCGACCATTGCCTGAGCAACTGCTGTCACTGCCATTCCATCAACTTAAGTCCGGTTTCTCTACGAAACATAAACGACAACGCTCGCTTGACTCGGAGACGGCCACTCCTATACTTAACCAAATGGTTTACTATCAAAACACAAACCTCGACCGTACCTTCGCCGCGCTGGCCGACCCGACGCGGCGCGCGCTGCTGGCGCGGTTGAGCGAAACCGACACCGTTTCGATCAGCGAACTCGCCAAACCGTTCGCCATGTCGCTGCCGGCGGTGATGAAGCATCTCGACGTGCTGTCGGACGCCGGCCTCGTCGTCCGCAACAAGACCGGCCGCACCGTTGCCTGCACTCTGCGCGCCGAACCGATGGAACGCGCGAACGAGTGGCTCAACCGCTACCAGCGATTCTGGACCGAACGCCTCGATCAACTCGCTGCATTTCTGGAGGAAGACCCATGCCCACCGCAGCCACCATTAAACCAAGCCTCACCATCAAGCGCCGATTCAAAGCCGCGCCGGAAAAAGTCTACGCCGCCTGGATCGACCCGGAGAAAATGAGCCGCTGGCTCGGCCCGCCGAACGTCATCAAGGTGAACACGACGACCGACGTGACCGTCGGCGGCCGTTACACCATCCAGATGATCGTGCCTAACGACGAGCACAATGTGAGCGGCGTGTACCGCGAGATCGTGCCGAACCGGAAACTGATCTTCACCTGGGCCTGGCGCTCGACGCCCGAACGTGAATCGCTCGTCACGGTCACGTTCACGCCCGATGGCGACGGCACGCTGATGACGCTGCACCACGAACAGTTCTTCGACGAAGCCGCGCGCGACAGTCACGAGAAGGGCTGGAGCGTCATCGTCGAGCGCCTCGACGCGCTGTTCGCATCAGACAACTAGCGGAGACAACACAATGACCGCACACGGACATTTCCACTGGAACGAGCTCGTCACGCGCGACGTCGAGAAAGCGAAGACGTTCTACGGCGGCACCATCGGCTGGACCTTCGAGGGCATGCCGATGCCGGATGGCACCTATTGGGTCGCCAAGATGGGCGACACGGCAGTCGGCGGTCTGTTCCCGATTGCCGGCCCGCAATGGGAAGGCGTGCCGGAACACTGGATGGCCTATCTCGCCGTCGATGACGTCGACGCCCGCGTCAAGAAAGCCACCGCCGCCGGCGCCAAACTGATGCGGCCCGCTTTCGACATTCCGGGCGTCGGCCGTATCGCCATCCTGACCGAGCCCGGCGGCGCCGGCGTCGGCTGGATCACCCCCGTCCAGAGGTAATTGAACAAGGGCCCGTCAAAGCCGTATTCTGCTGCTGCGGCTGACTTTCAAAAACAGGGGGAACCAATGCCGCTTTCGATTACCGCGCTCTACGCCGGAATTCTGGCGCTCATCATTCTCGCGCTCGGCATCAACGTCACGGTTCATCGCGTCAAGTTACGCGTGTCGCTGGGTGACGGTGGCAATCCCGTCATGCTGCGGATGATGCGTCTGCACGGCAACGCCATCGAGTATCTGCCGCTCGCGCTGGTGCTGATGGCGCTCTACGAACTCAACGGCGGCTGGCACTGGGCGCTGCACGCCGTCGGCATCGCGCTGATCGCCGGACGCGTCGTCCAGACTTGGGCGATGTGGGGCGAAGGCTTGCCCAAGCCCGGCCGCGGCATCGGCCAAGTGCTGACTTGGGCGTCGATCGCGGTGCTGGCGCTGCTGAATTTGTGGAAGTTGGTCTAACGCGTCGGGACCGGCTTTTCGCCGCGATAGTCGTAGAAGCCGCGCTGCGTCTTGCGGCCGAGCCAGCCGGCTTCGACGTATTTCACCAGCAGCGGGCACGGCCGGTACTTCGAGTCGGCGAGACCCTCGTGCAGCACCTGCATGACCGACAGGCAGGTATCGAGACCGATGAAATCGGCCAGTTCCAGCGGCCCCATCGGGTGATGCGCGCCGAGCTTCATGGCGGTGTCGATGGCTTCGACATTACCGACGCCTTCGTACAGCGTGTAAATCGCTTCGTTGATCATCGGCAGCAGAATACGGTTGACGATGAAAGCCGGGAAATCCTCCGATACCGCGATGGTGCGGCCGAGCTTGGCGATGAAGGTCTTGCAGGTCTCGAAGGTCGCGTCGTCGGTGGCAATGCCGCGGATCAACTCCACCAGCTCCATCAACGGCACCGGATTCATGAAGTGAATGCCGATGAATCGTTCGGGGCGGTCGGTCGACGACGCCAGCCGCGTGATCGAAATCGACGATGTATTGGTCGCGACGATGGCTTCGGGCTTCAACGAACCGCACAACTCGGCGAAAATCTTGCGCTTGACCTCTTCCTTCTCGACAGCGGTCTCGATCACGAGATCGCAGGTCGACAGGTCGTCGTATTTTTCCGCCGGTTTGATCCGCGCCAGCGCAGCCTTGCGGTCCTCGTCGCTGATCGCCTTCTTGCCGACCTGGCGCGCCATGTTGCCGTTGATGGTCGCGAGACTGGCCTTGAGACGATCGCCGGAGACGTCGTTGAGCATGACGTCGAAGCCGGCGAGCGCACAGACATGCGCGATGCCGTTGCCCATCTGACCGGCGCCGACCACTCCGACAGTCTGAATTTTAGCCGCCATCATTTATCCGATCGAGGTCATCTAGCGTTTTTACGCTGAACCGGCGTGCGCCGCCACCGGCGGCAACGAAATTCGCAGGCCGCTCAGCGCTTGACTTTGTCGAGTTCCGCCGCCAATTCGGGCAGCGCCTGGTACAAATCCGCGACCAGGCCGTAATCCGCGACCTGGAAGATTGGCGCCTCTTCGTCCTTGTTGATCGCAACGATCACCTTGGAGTCTTTCATGCCGGCGAGATGCTGGATCGCGCCGGAAATGCCGACCGCGATGTAGAGATCGGGCGCCACCACTTTGCCGGTCTGTCCGACTTGCCAATCGTTCGGCGCATAGCCGGCGTCGACCGCCGCGCGCGACGCGCCCATACCGGCGCCCAGCCTGTCGGCGACCGGCTCGATGTACTTTGTGAAGTTCTCGCGGCTCTGCATGGCGCGGCCGCCGGAGATGATGATCTTGGCCGAGGTCAGTTCGGGGCGATCGGACTTCGACAACTCTTCGGCGACGAAAGACGACACGCCGGGATCGGCCGCGGCGGTAACGCTCTCGACGCTGGCCGAGCCGCCCTCGCCCGCCGCCTGGAAAGCCGAGGTGCGCACGGTGATGATTTTCTTGGCATCGGTCGACTTCACGGTCTGGATCGCGTTGCCGGCAGAGATCGGACGCTCGAAGGCATCGGGCGCCACGACGCTGACGATTTCGGAGATCTGCATGACGTCCAGCAGCGCGGCGACGCGCGGCATGACGTTTTTGCCGTTGGTCGTGGCCGGCGCCACGATGGCGTCATAGGGGCCGGCGAGCGAGACGATCAGCGCGGCCAGAGGTTCGGCGACCGAATGTTCGTAGGCTGCGGCATCCGCCATCAGCACCTTGGTGACGCCACCGAGCTTGGCGGCGGCATCGGCGGCGGCCTTGCAGTCTTTTCCGGCGACCAGGACATGAACCTCGGCGCCGAGCGCCTTGGCAGCGGTAAGCGCCTTGTTGGTGGCGTCCTTGAGTGACTTGTTGTCGTGTTCGGCGAGGAGCAGCGTGGTCATTAGATAATTCCCGCCTCTTTAAGTTTGCTGACGAGTTCGGCGACCGAGGCGACCTTGGCGCCCGACTTGCGGCCCGCCGGTTCGCTGGTCTTCACGACCTGCAGGCGCGGCGTGACGTCGACGCTGTAGTCGGCCGGCGATTTTTCCTCGATCGGCTTTTTCTTCGCCTTCATGATGTTCGGCAGCGAGGCGTAACGCGGCTCGTTCAGGCGCAGATCGGTGGTGACGATGGCGGGCATCTTCAGCTTCACCGTCTGCAAGCCGCCATCGACTTCGCGGATGACGCTGATGCTGTCGCCGTCGATGGTCGCCTTCGACGCGAAGGTGCCCTGTGCCCAGCCGAGCAGCGCAGCCAGCATCTGGCCGGTCTGATTGCTATCGTCGTCGATCGCCTGTTTGCCGGTAATGATCAGATCGGCCTTTTCGGCCTCGGCCAGCGCTTTCAGAATTTTGGCGACGGCCAGCGGCTGCACATCGCCCTCGGCCTTCACCAGAATGCCGCGGTCGGCGCCCATGGCCA
>CAITEM010000078.1 GCA_903891395.1 uncultured Hyphomicrobiales bacterium
CGGCGCCAGATTTCCTCCGACGCGCGGTAGTGCCGTTCTTCCGTGGTGTGGATGAAGTCGTCGTTCGAGCAGTTGAGCGCCTTCACCATGGCCTCGAAGGCCGGCACGTTGCGGTCGCGCAGTTCGCGCGCCGTCAGGCCTTCCTTGGCCGCGGTCTGTTGCATCTTCTGGCCGTGCTCGTCGGTGCCGGTCAGGAAATAGACGTCGTAGCCGTCGAGCCGCTGGAAGCGCGCGATACAGTCGGTCGCAATCGCCTCATAGGCGTGGCCGATATGCGGCACCCCGTTCGGGTAGGAAATGGCGGTGGTGATGTAGAAAGGCTGTTTAGAGGACATATTTTATTGGGACCGGCTTTAAAGGCTCATTCTGCCACGCCCGGCCTTGTGCCGGGCATCCACGACATAAGCAAGGCAGGTTTTATAGACGTGAATGGCCGGGACAAGTGGCGCGATGGGGCAATCAGTCTATCGATCCGGCATGCCGCCGGCCTCTCGATACCCGCGACTTTACCAGGCGCGATCGCCGTGACTGGCGGCCGGTTCTGCGGAGGCGTAACGCCCCTGCCCGCGGCGCGGACCGAAGCCGGCCGCCAGTTTGATGCCGCCCTCCGGCACGACGACGAGCCGATCGACTTCGCCGCGCAGGAAGGCTTGCAGGAATCTGTCGTAGTCCTTGAACGACACGCAGCCGTTCGACTGGCCGTTGGGTCCCAGCATGTAAGTGTGTGCGAGGATGCCGTCGCGGCCGAACATCTTGCCTTCGTCGACCGGGTTCAGGCGGATGGCGCGCACGCCGTGGAAAAGCTGCTCGCGCAAGGTGAGATCGTAGACATTCGGCGGTGTCGGGCCGCGCATGCGGACGTGAACGTAACGCGGATCGTCCAGCTTGTCGTAGAGGCCCGAATGCGCCTCCAGCTTTTGGCCGTTCGGCAAAAACACCGTGCGCGCGGAGATGTCGTAGATCGCCGTACGGCTGTCGGTCTCTGGCGCTTTCGGCGCCTGGAGGGCGGCCGGCGGTAACGCCGCGCGTTTTTCCATCACGGGTGGCGTGGCCATCGCCAGTTGCTGGATTGGGTGCGGCGGAATCGGCGGACCGGCGACTTCAAGCGGTGCGATATGGGGCCGCGCTTGCGGCAGCGGAATGTTGGCGGCCTGTTCAACCGGGCGCTGCGGCGGCAGCGGCACGGGCGGCAATTTGGCCACCTGGATCGGCGCGCGGGTGCTGGCGATCACTGGCTTGGTGTCATCGGTGATCTGCAAGGCCAGCAGCGGTGCGCCGCCGGTCGATGCGCGTGCCCATTTGGCCTCGAAGCTCGCGTCGGCGGTGCGGACCAAGGGCGGCTCGCTCAGGGCCAGCGTCAGCATCCCCGGTCCGCGCATGGACGCGGTTTGAACGTTCGGATTGGTCACGAGCACGCTGCTGACGATCCAGGCGGCCCCCAGCGTGACGATGGTGCCGAGCACACCGACGGCGGCCAAGGCGCCGACGCCGTGAACGAGGCCTTCGCCTGCGGTGCGCACCAGCCGGCGCAAGCCAGCAACTGGGACGGAGCGGCCGTCAAATCGAGGGGCGGCATAAAACGCCGCGGTCGTATCCGACATGCCTACGCTACTCATACTCACCGCTGACAACGAAGGCTGGCCGCAGAGGCGTCAGCCGGACTCGATTGTTTGGTGAACAACAATGCAGCGATTAAAGTTAAACACTTGTAAAAGTGGCTGCGGTTGGGGCCGGCGGATGGCTCAACGGCCCGCCTCCCGGCGGAGAAGCCCCGAAATGGAACTTGCGCGTGAGCCGATACCCAGGCTGCAGGGCCTTGGCGACATCACCTCCGGCGGGCAATAGACGCTGCGTTCACTTTTTGGGGCCAAATCGAGCGTTACGGGGTGAGACGGGGGCCCTCTTTGTCACGTCGCGCAGGCCATAATCCGGTGAATCCTGAGCCGGTGATGTTGCAGTTGGCGCTGCTCCGCGCCATATACCCCCGATACGGATTCCCCCTCAGGAGCATGAATGAGCAACTTTCGTACCCCCGACGTTATTGAACGTCGGAATAATGCCGCGGCCGTCAAAAAAGCGATGCTGGAAAAATTCCGCGCTGCGGCGCAGGACCCCGCCCTCGAAGAAGCCCGCCTCAAGCGCATAGCCATCAACGAAGCGCGTGACATTCGCGCCGCTGAACGCGAGGCCGCTCGCAAGATTCGCGACGCCGAACTCGCCGCCGAAGCCGCCCGTCAGGCCGAACTCGCCGCCAAGGCCAAGCGCGAAGCCGAGGAACTCGAGGCACTCGCGATCGCCGAAGCCACTGAAAAAGCCGCCGCGCTTGAGGCCGAGAAAAAGGCTGAACGCGACGCCCGTTATGCTGCCCGCAAGGCCGCCAAGAAAGTCCGCCGCCGCGGCTACTAGACGCCGATCGACGACCGAACCAGCGCCGCGGACATCCCAGCCTGCGGCGCTATTTTTTGTCGCAGAGCTTGTCGAGCGTTTCGAGCATGGAACCGATTTCCTCGGTTTCCTTCGATCCCGGGTCCATGTCCTGCAGGCCATC
>CAITEM010000079.1 GCA_903891395.1 uncultured Hyphomicrobiales bacterium
CCACACCATTTCGCATGTCGATCTCGGCGGCGGTCTCGGCATGCCTTATCGCGACGACAACGATCCGCCGCCGCTGCCGGACGCCTATGCCGAGGTGGTCAAGCGCGCGACGCGCGATCTCGACTGCCGGCTGATCTTCGAGCCCGGCCGGCTGATCGTCGGTAACGCCGGTATTCTGGTGACGCGCGTTTTGTTCGTGAAGCACGGTGAGGCCAAGAACTTCATCGTCGTGGATGCAGCGATGAACGATCTCATCCGGCCGACTTTGTACGAGGCCTATCACGAAGTCTGGCCGGTCGATGAAGCGCCCGCGTCAGGACGCCGCATCCGCGCCGATGTGGTGGGGCCAGTCTGCGAAAGCGGCGACTTCCTGGCGCTCGACCGGGATATGCCCGAGCCTGAGCCCGGTGCTCTGCTGGCGATTATGACAGCTGGTGCTTACGGCGCGGTACAGGCCGGAACTTACAACACGCGGGCTCTGGTACCGGAAGTGCTGGTGAAAGGCGCGGAATCGGCCATCGTTCGCCCGCGCCTCGAAGTTGACCAATTGATCGCCTTGGATCGTATGCCGGATTGGCTGTAGGCGCTCAGCCCCCTCGCATGGCCTGGGAATTGCCTGCGTGTTAGCCTGGACGATAGATTCTCAACGGTCCGGAGCGCTTTTTGGACGGCTTGGACGAACAGCCTGACAAACGGGTGCAGACGACGCGGGCTTTGCTCGCGCGGGCGCTGCAACGTGCGCGCGGCAGTCTGCTGTGGGAACGGCTGTGGCCGGCGCTCGCGGCGCTTGCGACCGTCGCCGGTCTGTTTCTCGCGCTGTCCTGGGCCGGATTATGGATCGTGCTGCCGCCGCTCGCGCGCGCGGCGGGGCTCATTGCCTTCGGCATTCTGGCTTTAGCCGCCGCGATCCCGCTGCTGATGTTGCGCGTGCCGAGCGAAGCCGACGGCTTGCGCCGGCTCGACCGCACCAGCGGCGAGGCGCACCGCCCCGCCACCGCGATCGGCGACGAGATCGCCGCCAACGGCCGTGATCCGGTGGCGCAGGCGCTGTGGCGCGCCCATGTCGAACGCGCGCTGGTATCGGCGAGCAAGCTCAAGGCCGGCTGGCCGCAGCCGCGCCTGTCGCTGCGCGATCCGATGGCGCTGCGCGCGCTGACGCTCATTCTTGTTGTCGCGAGTTTCTTTGCGGCCGGCGGCGAGCGCGTGAAGCGCATTACCGCCGCCTTCGACTGGACCGGCGTGGTCGCGCCGGCGAATTTCCGCATCGACGCCTGGGTGACGCCGCCGCTCTATACGGGCAAGCCGCCGGTGATGCTGCCGGGCCTGCGTCCGGGCGAGACCACGCAAGCTTCAGTGCCAGTTACGGTACCGACGGGCAGCCAGGTCGTGATCCGCGCCACCGGCAAAGTGAGTTTCGAGGTCGTGCGCAAGGGCGGCGTCGAGGACGCGCCCGCCGATGCGCATCCGGCCTCGCTACCCGCCGGCACCGAGGAGCGGCGTCTGGTCGTCAAGGACGTTGGTTCGGCGTCGGTGCACGGCGTGCTTGGCAGCGACCTCTCCTGGAATTTTATCGCCGTTCCCGATCGCGCGCCCACCATCGAGCTCACCAAGGACCCGGAGCGCCAGGCGCGCGGCGCGCTACGGCTCGATTATAAGATGGATGACGATTACGGCGTCGTCGATGCCCAGGCGAAATTCGCGATCAAGGATCAGGCCGACAAGCCCGGCCACCCGCTGTTCACGACGCCCGATTTTGCGCTGACGCTGCCGCAGGCGCGCACCCGCAGCGGCGCGGCGCAGACGACGCGCGATCTCACCGAGCACGCCTGGGCCGGCGCGGAAGTTACGATGACGCTGATTGCGCATGACGAGGCCGGCAATGAAGGCCGCAGCGAGCCGCGTGACGTTACGCTGCCGCAACGCATCTTCGTCAAGCCGCTGGCCCGCGCGCTGATCGAGCAGCGCCGTATTCTCGCCCTCGATGGCGATACGCGGCCGTTGGTGCTGGACGCACTCGATGCGCTGTCGATCGCGCCGGAACGCTTCACGCCCGAAACTGGAATCTATCTCGGGCTGCGCGCGATCTATCACAACCTCGACAATGCCAAGAACGACGACGCCTTGCGCGACGTCGTGGCGCGGCTGTGGGACATGGCCCTGCAGATCGAGGACGGCAATGTCAGCCAGGCCGAACAGGCCCTGCGTCAGGCGCAGGATGCTTTGCGCCAAGCGCTTGAGCGCGGCGCGACCGATGAAGAACTTAAAAAGCTGATGGATAATCTTCGCGCCGCCATGGACAAGTTCATGCAGGCGCTGGCCGAAGAGATGCGCAAGAATCCGCAGCAATTGGCGCGGCCGCTCGACAAGAATACCCGCATGCTCAGCCAGCAGGACCTCAAGTCGATGCTGGACCGCATGGAGCAGATGGCGCGCTCCGGCAATAAAGATGCCGCGCGGCAGTTGCTCGACCAGATGCAGTCGATGCTGGAAAACCTGCAGATGGCGCGGCCGGGCGCGCAAGGCGAGGATGGCGACGACGACATGATGTCGGCGCTCGACGAACTCGGCGACATGATTCGCAAGCAGCAGCAGTTGCGCGACAAGACCTTCAAGCAGGGGCAGGACCAGCGGCGCGACCGTCAGCGCGGTCAGCAGGGCCAGCAGCAACTCGGCGACCTGAAGCAGGATCAGCAGGGCTTGAAAGACCGGCTTAACAAGCTGTTGGAGCAATTGCGCCAGCGCGGCATGGGTCAGGACAAAGGCCAGGGTCAACAGGGCGAAAAGGGTCAGGGCGAAGGCGGCGAGATGGGCGAACTCGGCGGCGCCGGCGACGCCATGGGCGAAGCCGAAGGTGCCTTAGGTGACGGCGATGCCGACAGTGCCGTCGACAGCCAGGGCAAAGCGCTCGAGGCGATGCGCAAAGGCGCGCAAGGCATGGCGCAACAGATGCAGCAGGGCCAAGCCGGCATGGGGCCTGGGCCGGGACAGCCAGGCCGTAACGGCCGACAGCGCGCCGAACAGAACACCGATCCGCTCGGCCGGCCGCTGCGCGGCCGCGACTATGGCGATGACGTTACGGTGAAGGTGCCTGGCGAGATCGACGCGCAACGCGCGCGGCGGGTTCTCGAAGAACTGCGCAAGCGCTTCGGCGAAGGCTCGCGCCCGCAGCTTGAGCTTGATTACATCGAGCGGCTGCTCAAGGATTTCTAGATCTACTTCGCACCCTCGGCGGCGTCCTGCGCGGTGAAGAACCGCACCATGACATCGGCAGCGTCGGCCGGCGGCGTAACCAGCCGGCTGTTGAACGGTAGCGTCTCGTCCGGGCCGAGCACGCTGCGGGCCGGTAGAGCGGTCCAGATGTAGATTTCCTGTCCGGCGGCGTTGCGCGCGGCGAAACGCAGTCGCGGCACCTCAGCGGCCTTGCCGGTGGTGCCGACGATGGTCCCCTCCACCACAAGCGCGGTGATGCCGTCGGCGGTTTCCTTGGAAATGCGGACGTTTTCGAATTTCAGGTTGCGGAGGTTGACAGGCAGGCCGATCGCGGCGAATAGCGACGCGGTCTGCGGCAGGTACCGCACCACTTCGTTCCGCGCGCCGACCAGCGCGACGTTGAAAGAGAATAGAACCAGCGCGATGACCGCTTCTTGGTCTTGCGTTTGGCCTTCAGCCGTTCTCGGCGCGCCGCGAAAGATTCCATGTCCTCGGCGTCGAGTTCGGCGCTGCTGCCTTCCGGCATGGCCCCGTGTTCGATCGGCGGCACCAGCGACGGCGCGTCGGTGATCGTGAAAGGGACTGGTTCTTCGGCCGGGGATTGTTCGTTGTCGAGGCTTGTCGGACCTAGCGGTCCGGACGCGGCGTTCGGCAAATTCGTGTGGGACTCCCATTCCTCAGGTTCGCCGCCGCCGAAGTCGTCGGACGACGACGTAGCGTCATGATGCTGGGAATCGTCGGATCTGGAGTCGATGTCATGGCCACCGGTCTGCGCCTCGGCTTCGGCGATCACCCCATCGACGAAGGCTGTGACATCGTTGGCCTGCTTCGGGGCGGCGGCAAACCATGTGGTCTTGCAGCGCGCGCAACGGACGGTGCGCCCGGCCGAGCCGACGGAAGCCGGCTCGATCAGATACGAGGTCGCGCAGTTCGGGCAGACGATCAACATGGGCACTAAGGGCGTGACTCACGGTATTCCGGAGCGGAGAACCTAACAGGCGACCGTTAATGGACCGGAAACCATGGCGGCGCTCTGTTGGGACCGGAGAAGCGGCGTTTTGCGCCTGCCCGGTGCTGGCGGGGATGTGATAATCCTGTAAAAACGCGGCTAACGGTATACGTAGGCGTCAAAAGGTCGCTTTCGCGGGCTCTTTGGGGGCCGGGCAGCCCAACGGGCGGGGAAGATGGTCCGATTCGAAAATGTAGGTCTTCGTTACGGTATCGGCCCGGA
>CAITEM010000080.1 GCA_903891395.1 uncultured Hyphomicrobiales bacterium
CGCACCATCGCGGTCTATTCCGCCGCCGACGCCCAGGCGCTGCACGTGCGCTCGTGCGACGCGGCGGTGGCGATCGGGCCGTCGCCGGCGGCGCAAAGCTACCACGTCATCGAGAAAATCATCGCCGCGGCGAAGAGCGCGGGCGCCGACTGCATCCACCCCGGCTACGGTTTCCTGTCGGAGAACGCCGCCTTCGCCCAGGCCTGCATCGACGCCGGCATTGCGTTCGTCGGCCCGCCGCCGGCGGCGATGAAGGCAATGGGTCTGAAGGACCGCGCCAAGGCGCTGATGGAAAAGGCCGGCGTGCCGGTGGTGCCCGGCTATCACGGCGACCTGCAGGAGCCGAAGTTCTTGAGCCGCAAGGCTTACGAGATCGGCTATCCGGTTTTGATCAAGGCGGTCGCCGGCGGCGGCGGCAAGGGTATGCGCCGCGTCGACAGACACGCCGACTTCGACACGGCGCTGTCGGGCGCCATGCGCGAGGCCAAAGCGGCGTTCGGCGACGAGCGCGTGCTGATCGAAAAATACGTCACGGCGCCGCGCCACATCGAGATGCAGATCTTCGCTGACAGCCACGGCAACGCCATCCATCTCAACGAGCGCGACTGCTCGCTGCAGCGCCGTCATCAGAAGGTGATCGAGGAAGCCCCGGCACCCGGCCTGAGCGCGGCGATGCGCGCAGCGATGGGGCAGGCGGCGGTCGTCGCGGCACAAGCCTGCGGCTATGTCGGCGCTGGCACCGTCGAGTTCATCGCCGACGGCGCCAATGGGCTGAAAGCCGACGGCTTCTGGTTCATGGAAATGAACACGCGGCTGCAGGTCGAGCATCCGGTCACCGAAGCGATCACCGGTCTCGATCTGGTCGAGTGGCAATTCCGCATTGCCAATGGCGACAAGCTGCCGCTGACGCAAGAGCAGGTGCCACTCACCGGTCACGCCGTCGAGGCGCGGCTGTACGCCGAAGATCCCGAGCGCGGCTTTCTGCCGTCGACGGGAAAACTGATCGCGTTGCAGTTTCCGAACACAGAAAATGGAAACTTGCGCGTCGATGCCGGCGTCGAACAGGGCGACGAGGTGACGCCGTTCTACGATCCGATGATTGCCAAGCTGATCGCACATGCGCCGACGCGCGGCGAGGCGCTCGACCGGTTGGCGAAAGCGCTCGACGATACCGTTGTCGTCGGCCCGCGCAGTAACGCTGGATTTCTAGCGGGGCTGTGCCGCGCCGACGGCTTCCGCAGCGGCGTTTTCGACACCGGCTTCATCGACCGCAATCTCGCCGCCCTCAAGGCCGAACCGCAGGGCCTCGACCCTGCCGCGGCGGCGGCGGGTGCCCGCGAACTGCTGGCGCAAGAGCGGGCGCGCCTTGGCGTGCATGAGGACGGCGAGCCGGCGTCGCCTTGGGACGCCGATGACGGTTTCCAGTTGTCCGGCACCCGCCAATTGTCGCTGCCGATCCTTGCCGATGGCGAAAAGGCCACGGCTCATGTCCTGCACGAACCCGCTGGCCCGGTGGTTCTGGTCGACGGCATACCGGCCGCGCCTGATGCCATCGCTGTGGCGTCGGGCGACGCGGTCTACGTGTTGCGCCATGGCCGCCAGACCAAGGTCACGCTGCGCGATTTCGCCCGTGATACGGCTGGGGATCACGGCGGCGGCGGGCTTGTCCGCGCGCCGATGCATGGCAAGGTGCTGGGCATCTTTGTGGAGAACGGGCAGGCCGTCACGCGCGGCCAACGTCTTGCCATCATCGAGGCTATGAAGATGGAACACACGCTGGTGGCGCCGATCGACGGCACCGTTGCCGAAATCGCCGTCGCTTCCGACATGCAGGTCGGCGAGGGTGCCAAGGTGATGGTGATTACGCCCGCTGGGCCGGAAAAGTAAGGACGTCAGTTAGTGCCGCTGCATCTCATCAAACTCTCCGTTGGAACCGACTCCGTCGCCGACCTGGAAGACTGGATCAAAGAGAAGATCGCGGCGCAGAAGAAGCGCGGCGTGAAAAAACCGGAGCGCATCCACACCACGCGCATGGTGCCCAAGCGCGCCGAGGAACTGACCGGCGGCGGCTCGATCTTCTGGGTCATCAAGGGCCAGATCATGTGCCGCGAGAAAATCCTCGATATCCGCCCCTTCACCGACAAGGACGGCATCGGCCGTTGCCGCCTGGTGCTCGACCCAAAATGCATCCTGGTCGAGCCGCGCCCGCGCTCGGCGTTCCAGGGCTGGCGCTATCTCGAGGACAAAGAGGCGCCGCGGGATTTGTCGCGGGCCGCGCCCGGCGCCGCGAAAATGCCGGAGCAGATGCGGCGCGATTTGCGCGAGCTGGGGCTGTTGTAGGCAACCGGCGCAGGCCGTCTTGGATGGGCGATAAGCGCGTTCACGCGCGTCTTCGACGCGCTATGGGCGGCTCCTCGTTATGAGACCTTACACCGCCAAATTATCGATCAACCGCGTCTTCCCGATTTTCGCCGCGACCAGAAGCCGGATCGGTCCATCCTTGACCGACGTCACTGGCGCCAGCGTCAATGCATGGCGCGCTTCGAGATAATCCAGGTCGAACTCGGCCAGTTCGATCTGCGCGCGGCCTTCTTCCAGCACCATTTCGATCGGCTCCCCGGCCTTGATGCGCTCGGCGGAGGTTTTCAGCGTGCGGTACAGCGCCGGCGCGTGGCCGCGTTCCAGCTCGGACAGATAGATGTTGCGCGACGACAGCGCCAAGCCGTCCTTCTCGCGCACCGTCGGCAAACCGACGATCTTGACCGGCAGATCGAGGTCCTTGGCCATCTGCGTGACGACGCGAAGTTGCTGGTAGTCCTTCTGCCCGAAGACGGCGAAGTCCGGCGCCACTTGCGTGAACAGTTTGGCGACCACGGTGGCGACGCCACCGAAGAAATGCGGACGGAATTTGTCTTCAAGGCCCGCAAGGGCTGCGCCGTCGGGCGCAAGGCGCGTGGAAAAGCCCGCTGGATACATGACCTCGGGCGAGGGCGCCCAGACGACGTCGACGCCGGCCTCGGTCAGCGCCTGGATGTCGGCGGCAAAGCGCCGCGGATAGCTGCCGAAGTCTTCGTGCGGGGCGAACTGGGTCGGGTTGACGAAGATCGACACCACGACGCGGCGGGCGCGCTTCTGCGCCTCCTTGACCAGCGCCAGATGCCCGCGATGCAGGGCGCCCATGGTCGGCACCAGCGCGACGGTCTGCCGCTTGGCGCGGAAGCCCGACAGGGTGCTCCGCAGTGTCGCAATGGTACGATTAACGTTGGGGCGCTGTGCCATAGTTGGAGCCTTCTCAGGTTCCTGTCCCGGAACCGCTAAGCCATTAGCAGCAGAGGCTAATCCCGGTCATCAGATTAATGGTTAAACTGGGATAAACTTGATTAAATACCGCAAGTCATCGAATATTGGCGGGTCAAAGGACGCGTCCATGTTGGTCCAACCGATCCAAGAGTCCCCGCAATCCGCGCACGTCGTCGTGCTCGGCAATGAAAAAGGCGGTTCGGGAAAGTCCACCACGGCGCTGCACATCGCCGTCGCGCTGTTGAAGGCCGGGCAGCGCGTGGCGACAATCGATCTCGACTCGCGCCAACAGAGCTTCACGCATTACATCGACAACCGCCGCGCCTGGGCCGAACGCGCGCGTATCAAGCTCGAACTGCCGACGCATTACTGCGTGGCGCGCGCCTACG
>CAITEM010000081.1 GCA_903891395.1 uncultured Hyphomicrobiales bacterium
CGCCGACCTCGGTGCGCGGCTGCAGCACGCCGTTCACCCACACCTGGTTGTCCTGCACGGTGATGTGGTCGCCCGGCAGGCCGATCACGCGCTTGATATAGTCGGTCGAGGTGTCCTTCGGCAGGCGGAACACAACGACGTCGCCGCGCTCGGGCAGGAAACCGTCAGGAATGCGGCCTGAGAACAATGGCGGAGACAAGGGTAACGAGAACTGGCTGAAGCCGTAGCTGTATTTCGACACGAAAAGATAATCGCCGACCAGCAAAGTGGCCTTCATCGAGCCGGAGGGAATGTTGAAAGGCTGAAACAAAAACGTACGGATCACCAACGCGATAACCAGCGCGTGAAAAATCACGCGAATGGTTTCGGCAATGCCGCCCTCTTTTCGCTTCGTCCCGGATGTCACGCTCATCGGCCTTTTGTCCCGCAGAAAGTCGTCACGCGCTCCCCGGCGACCTTGTAACGGCTGAGTCTCCGGCACGCAATGAATAACGCCGCAGGGCCGCCATAAGTCATTGCTTATACGCAGTTATTTCGCCTTATGTGGTAGATCCAGAACTCAAAGGAACCGCCGTAATGATGACAATGGCCTGCGCGGTCGGGCCCTCGTCGGTCAGAGATATATCGATTTGCGCGCCGCAACCGGCGGGCGTGATGGCCTTGAGGCGCGCCAGCGCACCGCCGGTGAGTTTCATCGTCGGACGGCCTGAGGGCATGTTAACGACGCCCATGTCGCGCCAGAACACGCCGCGCCGGAACCCGGTGCCGAGCGCCTTGGAGCAGGCCTCCTTGGCGGCGAAACGTTTTGCGTAGGTCTCGACCCGATTGGCGCGTTGCTCGGCCTTTGCCCGCTCCGCGGGCGTGAAGATGCGATCGAGGAAACGGTCGCCGTGCCGCTCCAGTACTTTGGCGATGCGCCGCGCGTCGCACAGATCGGAGCCGATGCCGATAATCATGCGTTGGCTTTCTTGCGCCCGCGATCCATCGCGGCGCGCATCAGCTTGACCGTCTCATCGAGCCCCTCGAACACCGCCTCTCCGATCAGAAAGTGACCGATGTTGAGCTCCATGACCTGCGGCAACGCCGCGATGGTTTCGGCGCTCGCGTAATCGAGGCCGTGGCCGGCGTGGACTTCGAGACCGAAACTTTGCGCGAGTTCCGCACCGGACTTGATCAAGTCCCACTCGGTCTTGGCTTGCGCCGCCTTCCCTTCCGTCAGCGCGTCGCACCAGGCCCCGGTATGAATTTCAATCACCGGCGCGCCCAGCTCGGCCGCCGCTTCGATCTGGCCTTGCGTCGCCGCGATGAACAGCGACACGCGAATGCCGGCTTGCTTGAGCGCCAGCACGGCCGGTGCCAAATGCTTGCGCTGACCGGCGGCATCGAGCCCGCCTTCAGTGGTTCGTTCGGTGCGCTTCTCCGGTACCAGACAGGCCGCGTGTGGACAGGTCTTGAGCGCGATGGCAACCATCTCGTCGGTCGCCGCCATTTCGAAATTCAGCGGCTTGGAGATTTCCGCTTTGAGACGCGCCATATCGTCGTCGCGGATATGGCGGCGATCCTCGCGCAGATGAGCGGTGATGCCGTCACAACCGGCGGCGATAGCCAGTTTTGCCGCGCGCACCGGATCGGGATGACGTCCGCCACGTGCGTTGCGGATGGTGGCGACGTGATCGACATTGACGCCGAGGCGAAGGGTTGACGGGCTCATCAGCGTTGTTACCCGTTGACCCGTTCCGCTTTCGACACTGTCGGCTTCGCGCGCAACTGCGCGATAATGGCCGTGAGATGCTTGAGGTCGTAGACCTCAAGATCGATCTGCACATTGGTGAAATCCGGCGCGTCGCGCGTCATGCGGATATTGTCGATATTGCCATCGTGCTCGGCGATGACCTGCGCGATCTGCGCCAGCGAACCCGGCTCGTTGACCGACTGGATTTCGATGCGCGCGGGGAAACGCTGCGGCGTGTCTTCGTCGTCGTCCCAGCGCACGTCGAGCCAGCTTTCCGGCTTGTCTTCAAACTCGGCGAGCGAAGCTGACTGGATCGGGTAGATCGTGATGCCCTCGCCCGGCGTCAGGATACCGACAATGCGGTCGCCCGGCACGGCGCCGCCATCGGGCGCAAAACGCACCGGCAGGTCGCCGTTGATGCCGCGGATCGGGATCGCAGGACCGGCGACGCTGGTACCGGGCACCTTGAACTTCACCGACGTCAATTTTTTCAGGCCGAACCAGCCGCTTTCGGCCTTGGGCTTCACCGCCATCGAGGCGGCGCGCTCCTCCTTGTAATCGGGGTACATCGCACGCGCGACGTCGGAGGCTTTCAATTCGCTACGGCCAACCGCGGCCATGACGTCCTCGACGGACCCTCGCGCCAGCCGGGGCAAAGCGCCTTGCAGCTTTTCGTCGGAGTAGACGATCTTGGCGCGCTGAAAGAGGCGCATGACGATGCGGCGGCCGAGACCGGCATATTGCGTGCGTACCGCCGTGCGGGTCGCACGCCTTATGGCCGCGCGCGCCTTGCCGGTCACGACCAGCGACTCCCAGGCGGTTGGCGGCGCAATCTGGCCTTTCGAGGTGATGATCTCGACTTCGTCGCCGTTGACCAGTTCGGATGTCAGCGGCGCAATCTGGCCGTTGATCTTGCAGCCGACCGTGGCATTGCCGACGTCGGTGTGCACCGCATAGGCAAAATCGATCGGCGTCGCCAGCCGCGGTAGCGCGATCAGCTTGCCCTTGGGCGTAAAGCAGAACACCTGGTCGTGAAACAACTCAAGCTTGGTGTGCTCAAGGAATTCTTCCGGGTTGGAACCTTCGGCCAGCAATTCGATGGTCCGGCGCAGCCAAGCATAGGCAGTCGACTCCCGCGACAACAATTCGGTCGGCGATCCGGCGCCGTCTTTATAGAGCGCATGCGCCGCGATGCCGTATTCCGCGATCTCGTGCATCTCAATGGTGCGGATCTGCAGTTCGACGCG
>CAITEM010000082.1 GCA_903891395.1 uncultured Hyphomicrobiales bacterium
CGAAGTTCTGCGTGTCGCGGGTGTTCTGGTTGGCGTAGCTCGCGCCGTTGGTCAGGTTGCCGTTGACGCCGAAACCGACCTGCTGACGAACCCAGCCGCCGACTTTCAAGCAGAAATCAGTGCCGGGGATGTAATAGAAACCCGCACCGTACAAGCTACAAATCTTCACGTACTGGACGGATTTTTCATGTCATCCGCCTGCGCAGCCAGAAAACGTTGGCACACGACACAGCGCGCGGGTCTCGCTTGCGGCAAAGCGGATCGTCAGCGACCGGGGCTGCCGTGGGTCGAAAGAAAAACCAACCCGCTGACCGGACATAAAACTTCGCAACCTCACCCGCGAAGGAACGGCACCGCACGATAGGTATAGTCTAGGTGGCGTGCCGAATCCGACGGATCAGCGTTGGCATTCGGCGACTCGGCCGAACGCCTATGATTGTCTTCGACAACGGTGTGATTTGGGTAAACAGGCGCACGCAATCGGGCACGCGGCGCAAAGCGTGCGATCAGATCAAGCAACCTGTTTGTGAAGCGCGATTGAGCGCGTGGCCCGCTCTTAGTTCGAGCGCGATATGCCGGGCACAATCGGCGTTGTGCTGGCCGGGCCACCGAAATTCCCGAAGCCGCCGCTGGGATAGGTGACGACCTGCTCGATCAGGTCGGCGGCGCCGCTCAGCGTTTCCTGGGTGAGATGCGCATAACGTTGCGTGGTGCGCGCGTGTAGATGACCCAGCAAGCCCTGCACCACGTAGAGCGACACGCCGCGGTTCACAAGAAAGCTGGCGAAGGAATGACGCAGATCATGCAGGCGGACATCGCCGAGGCCGGCGCGTTCGCGCATACGGCTCCACGGGAAAAACAACGACGCCGACGGCCGCCCGGTGACCTCCGAGGGGAAAATGTAGGGATTGCCTTCAATCCGTGGCATCGCCGTCAGCAACGCGATCGCCGATTGGTTCAAGGCAATGACGCGCGCCCGCCCCGATTTTGATTTCGGCACCAGCAGCGTTTTGTTCTTCCAGTCGACGTAGTCCCATTTGGCGAAGGTGATCTCGTTGCGCCGGCCGCCGGTGAGCAGCAGCAGCATGACCGAGCGCGCCGCGGTCTGGTTCTCGTCGCCTTGGATGGAGCGGACCAGGCTTTCGGCTTCGTGCTCGGTGAGAAAGCGATTGCGCTGCACGTCCGGACCGGCGCTCAAGCCGGCTGCCGGGTTCTCGATCCCGCCCGGCACCTTCCATTTGCGAGCGAGGTTATAAAGGTAGCGCAGGATCACGATGACGCGGTTCATGGTGCCGGACGCGTAACCGTCGGCGCGCATGCGATTGATCAGATCGGAAATATGGTCGGTCTTGATTTCGTCGATAGCCAGCGCGCCGAGCTTCGGCAAAATGTGAATGCGCAGCACCGTCTCGTCGGTCTGGCAACTGGTCTTATAGGTTTGCACAAACGGCATATAGCGTTCGTGCACGAAGTGGCTAAGCAACGGCACCGCGCGCATCTCGCGGCGTTTTTGCTGCGGATCGGCGCCGAGCAGCGCTTCGGCGACGATCTGGCGCGCCTTGCGCCGGGCCTGATCGAGGCTGAGGACATCCGACGGGCCAATCTTGTACTGGCGCTCGCGGCCACGCTCGTCTGTATAGCGCTGATAATAGGTCTTGCCGCCCGAACAACGCACTTCCAACATAAAGCCGCGCTGGGCCGCGTCGAAATAGTCGGTCTTCTTGCGCGCCTGCGCGCAGAGGGCCTGACGGACAAAATTGGCTGACAACGCGACGGTCGGCATACGCGGGTACTCTTTCGCGACCACTGTCTCCTTTTCCCGCAGGCCCGCTGTGCAATACCCGTAAAAAGGCAACTTTGGTTCGTAAACACCGCGTTAACTTTTTAGTAATCATCAAATATTAGCAAGCTTAAATCATATAATATGATCTTTAGTACCAATAATATTCGGTTGTTGTTGTCGCTCTATTCGCGCGCGCCCCTGTGACAAAGTAACTCAGGCGTGAACAACTTAATAAGCCGAATCAATACGTTAGTCCTCACGGTTTCGTGATGCAACTAAAAGCTGGGAAATTTCATTTTGAAATGGTCGGAGCGGCAGGATTTGAACCTGCGACCCTCTGGTCCCAAACCAGATGCGCTACCAGACTGCGCTACGCTCCGACGATTGAGGTCTGGTACACGCTTCGACCCAAGCCAGCAAGCAAACCCCGGGGGGCCTCAACGGCTGCTGAAGATCGGATGGGCGACCCGGTCGCCAACGGCGATGCCGAGCTTTCGGGTGGTGCCGGCGATCACTTCCAGGACGCCCCGCACGGGTCCGCCCGAGGGGATGAGCTTGCGCGAGAGCGGCTCGGCGTTCTCGGCGATCCGCAGGATGCGCCCGTCGCCCCGGATAAAGATGATGTCGAGCGAGATGTAGGTGTTTTCCATCCAGAACGAGGTGTCCTGCTCGGTCTGGAAGTCGAACAGCATGCCTTGGCCTTCCGGCAAGGACTTGCGGAACATCAGACCCTTCTGCCGCTCAGCGTCGGTGACGGCCATTTCCACCGAAAACGGATGGACGCCGGTCTTGCTGGCGATCTCGAGAGTCTGCTGATCGGCCGCCCGCAACGGACCGGCCGCCATCAGGAGACCGAACAAGGCAAAGGCGGCAAAGGTCAAAGCGCGCATGCGCACGCCTTTACGCGGCCTCAGCCGTAGCGGCAATGGGAAAATCGGTGGAATGACGGACGGAACCTTAGTGGGATGCCAGACCCAGCGGCCCGCCGTCGGGCCGTACTTCGGCGGCCATCAAGCCCTTGGGACCAGGCCCGAAACGCACCAGCACGGTCTGCCCCGGCCGCAGCTCGGCGAGACCGTAACGGCGCAGCGTTTCCATGTGCACGAAGATGTCTTCGGTACCGTCGCCGCGCGTCAGAAATCCAAAGCCGCGCAAGCGGTTGAACCACTTGACCTGGGCGCGCTCGAGGCCCGAGGTCGCGGTCACCGTGACGTGGGTGCGCGGCGGCGGCATCTGCGCCGGGTGCAGCGCGGTCGACTCGTCCATCGAGACGACGCGGAAAGCTTGCAGGCCCTTCTGACGCTGGGACACTTCGACGACAATCCGCGCGCCTTCATAGGCGGTCTGGAAACCGTCGCGGCGCAGACAGGTGACGTGCAGCAGCACATCCGGCATGCCGTTGTCAGGAACGATGAAGCCGAAGCCTTTGGAGACGTCGAACCATTTGATGACACCGGTCAATTCGACGAGGTCGGTCGCCGTGTCGTCGATGAGATCTCGGACCGTTCCTGGCCGGAGAGGAGAGTTGTGCCTGGCATTTTCGATTCAATCCCGTCCGCCGCCATGACCCGCCGTGTTGCTGGCGCCTCTTAGAGAGCGCTTCGACGAATCTGTGGATTGAAGATAACACCGAGGCTCGAACCGCAAAGTGCAAAGTTTGCTTGCACACAACTCTGTACACAGCGGAAACCCTTGCGAATCAGTTGCCAATGAAGGGTTCGAACACGTCGCCGATGTCGTGACGAACGACCAGGTCGGCCAGTTCGTCGAACTCGGTCGGCTCGCGATTGATGATGACGAGTGCGGCGCCGTTGCGTTTCGCCATCAGCGGAAATCCCGCCGCCGG
Organism: uncultured Hyphomicrobiales bacterium; assembly: GCA_903891395.1. Taxonomy (GTDB): domain Bacteria; phylum Pseudomonadota; class Alphaproteobacteria; order Rhizobiales; family Xanthobacteraceae; genus Pseudolabrys. Next base: position 3,630 of record CAITEM010000082.1, read on the forward strand.
CCACACGACCAAAGACGAACCGACGGCCAGAAACAGATCGCAATGTCTGGCTAATTCTTCAGCACGCTGCATCGCGGCAACGGGCATGGCCTGGCCGAACGACACGGTCGCGGTTTTTATGTAACCACCGCAGGTACAATCAGGCGCGTGCTGGCCGGCGGCCTGGAATTGCTCCCGCATCCACGACACTTCGTAACGCTGCGCACATTCGAGGCAGGTCGCGTACGTGGTATTGCCATGCAACTCGACGACGTCTTGCGGCGCGATGCCGGACATTTGATGAAGATTGTCGATGTTCTGCGTCACGACCGCCGGCACTTTGCCGGAATGGTAGAGCGTCGCCAGCGCGCGGTGGCCCCTGCCCGGCTCGGCCTGCGCGAAACTTTGCTCCATGACGAAACGCCGCCGCCAGGACTCGTCACGCATGGCGCGGCTCGCCAAGAAGTCGTCGAACGGGATGGGCCGGTTCTTGGTCCACAGACCGCCCGGCGACCGAAAATCGGGAATGCCGCATTCGGTCGAGATGCCGGCGCCGGTGAACGGCAGAATCCGGCCGGCGGCCTTGATGAGGCTGCGCAATTCTGTGATCGCAGTCTTAAGATCGGGCGGTGTCATTGCTGTATGGTGCCGTCATTCCGGACCGGGTGGGTTCAAGCCAATTCGTGAGGTAAAGATCATGCGATATCTGCATACGATGCTGCGCGTGCGCAATCTCGACGCCGCGCTCGATTTTTACGTCAACAAACTTGGCCTCAAGGAGACCCGCCGGCGGGTTGACGAAAAGAATCGCTACACGCTGGTCTTTCTCGCCGCCCCCGGCGATGCCGAGCGGGCCCGGCAGATGAAGTCGCCACTGGTCGAATTGACCTACAATTGGGATAGCGAGACCTATGGCGGAGGGCGTAATTTCGGCCATCTCGCCTATGAGGTCGATGACATCTACGCCACCTGCGAGAAGCTGATGAAGGCCGGCGTCACCATCAACCGGCCGCCGCGCGACGGCGTCATGGCTTTCGTGCGCTCGCCCGATCTCCACTCCATCGAACTGTTGCAGAAGGGCGAGGCCAAACCACCGCAGGAACCGTGGAAATCGATGCCGAATACGGGCAAGTGGTAAGCGGGGTTGCCGCTGGCGGGGAAGGTCTTTATACGCCTCCCCACGCTGCGCCCTTCGTCTAGAGGCCTAGGACACCGCCCTTTCACGGCGGTAACAGGGGTTCGAATCCCCTAGGGCGCGCCAATTTCCGCGGCAGCACTGCCTTTTGTCTCCCGCCGCGGTTCCGGCGGCGGAGCGGACTGCATGTCCGCGAGCGCCACCCGAACAGCGGCATAGACCTCATCGACGGCAATGCCGTCGCCCATGCACTGGAATTTCGTCGGATTGGGACACCACTCCGAAAACAACCGGCTCATGTTGTCGGGCTTGCTTTGATTCAGAACCACCGGATCAAGCATCCACTGATAGCAGGGACTGAAACTGCAGGCCGGTGCAATCGCGGTGGTCCGCCACCCGGCCACACCGTGCCTGAACGGCAGCCGTTGCCGGCCGCTGACGACGGAATAGAGGCCCACAATATGGATCGGCGTGGCGCCGGCCAGTTGGACCGGGCCGCTGTCGGTCGAGACCAGAACGTCGGAGACGCGCATCAGCGCGACGGTCTCCAAGAGGTCGAGCCGGTCCATCGCATTGACGGCGCCGGGAATGTCGATCGCGTGGACGCCCCGCTGTTCAAGCTGCACGGACTTCCCGATCAGGATTACCTGGTGGCCGTCGTCGCAAAGGCGCCGGCACAAGTCGTGCCATTTGGCAGGCCGCCAGGTCCGGTTTGGATCGCCCATCGCCGGGTGGATCAGCACGCGCTGACGGCCAGATGCCGGCGGCGGCAACGCGGCCGCATAGGCCGCGTGCTGGACGGCAGCCGGATCGGCCAGCACGACCTCCTTCGCGTTCGCCGGCGCAGTCAGGCCGAAAGACTCCAGATAGGCGTCGACCTGATGCAGCCGCGATATTCCAAACGCCGCACCATTGAGATCGGCGTACCGCACGCCGCCGCTGTCGCGGTAACGTTCCTCTAACGCCGTCAAAGCATGCCGATCCGTGAGCACGCCATCGAGCGCCGGGCTTGTTTCAGCCAGCGCGCGCAGCGCCGGTGACGTCAGAAGGTAGATGGGTTTAGCGGTGGCCTCTTTCAAAGCCTTGGCGGCCGCCAGCGCCATGACAACATCGCCCATTCCGCCATGGCGATCGAGGCAGATGGCGCCGAAGCTTTGCAGCGAGCGACCGGGCGCAAACGGCTTGCGCGCCTTCAACTTCGTCGCGGTCGATCGAATGATGTTGATATTGGTGCGCGCCAGCTCGGCAAGCGCTCGGTCGTTCTCCTGGCGCCGCGCGACGAGTTCGGGATCTGGAAAATAAAGCGCCTCAATGGTTTCAAAGTCGACGCCGAGCGAAGGGGCAAGCGAACGTTGCTGCTGCTTGGTCGCTTGCCAGACCTCGCCGACGGACAGATCGAAATATTGCAAAGCCTCGGGCGTGATCCGGCGCACGCAACTCGGATCGTCGAGAAAATCGCGATGCAGTGGATACCGGCTGTGGATTTCGATGACCGCGTCCGGCTTGGCGACGCGATACAGTTCGCGCATGACCGATCCGAATGCCGCGGCCGACGCGCCGAGATGTTCGAGAACGAACTTCAAGACGATTTCGTCGGCGCTCGCGTCGGAGAATGGCCACGGCGCGCGTTCCAGATCGAGAACCAGATCCGGTTCGACCGCGGCGTCGTGATCGACATTGGTCCAGCCGATCCGATAGTCGCGTCCGCATCCGAGGTTGAGCTTCACCCGTGCCGCTCCCCGGGCCGCCAAATGGCCCGTCACCGCATCGAATCGATGACAGTTTAGCGGTAGTTGGAATTAAACGGTACGGAAGTACCCAGAATCGGACGGTGGTCGGACATCACGCCGATGTCATGCTCATGGCAGCCATGCGACAGCGTCCTGCGCACGGCGCGTTATTTAACGTAGAAATTATAGGCCGATTGAGTCGTTGCGGGATACACCTGTACCGCCCTGCAACCGGCTCAATCGAGGAGCGTCAGGCCATGATGATGAACAGACACAGTGTAATGGCTTCGCTGCGTCGCGACGTGTCGTTCGTCGGCAATGCTGTGGTCGCGGTGGTGTTCGTCGGGTTCGCCAGCCTGGCGGTCGCTGCTACGTTGTTCGACTTGGTGTCGATCCGCCACTAGGTAGCTGCTCGCTCGCCTGCGGCGGATAGAGATGCCGCGCTCCCTGAAAATCCTCCACCACATCGCCGCCCTGTGGCGCGCATTCGATGTAGCTCGGGCCGATCGGCGATTTGCCGTGGCCGTTCGGGATGTCGAGCACATACGTGGGCTGGCATAGGCCCGACAGGCGGCCGCGCAAACTTCGCATCAGCGCCTGCCCTGTCGCGATGTCGGTTCGAAGATGGGACGTGCCCGGCGCGAGATCGCCGTGGTGCAAATAATACGGCTTGATCCGGCATTCGACCAAGACCCGCATCAGATCGGCCATGGTTTCGTGCGTATCGTTGATGCCGGCGAGCAAGACGGTTTGCGCCAGCAGCGGCATGCCGGCATCGGCCAAAGCCGCACAAGCGGCGCGGGCTTGCGGCGACAATTCGCGGGCGTGATTGACGTGGACGGCCAGGTATGTCGGTTTGCCTATGATCTTAAGAGCACGCACGAGTTCGGCCGTGATCCGCGCCGGATCGGCCACCGGAACGCGGGTGTGAATGCGCACGACCTTGACGTGGTCGATGGCGCCCAGCGCTTTCATGACGGCGCGCACCCTGCGCGGCGACAGTACCAGCGGATCGCCGCCGGTGAGGATCACTTCCCAGATTTCGCCGTGCGAGCGGATGTAATCGAGCGCCGCGTCCAGCGCCGCGGGCGACAGCGCGTTGGCCTTGTCGGGCCCCACCATTTCGCGGCGGAAACAGAAACGGCAATACACTGCGCAGATCGGCGTCAGCTTCAACAGCACGCGGTCGGGATAGCGATGCACGATGCCTTCGACGGGACTGTGGGCATCGTCGCCGATAGGATCGAGCAATTCCTCAGCGCGGCGGTCGAGTTCGGCCGTGCTCGGCACGAACTGGCGCGCGATCGGATCGTTCGGATCGTTGCGGTCGATCAGGCCGGCCAGCGCCGGCGGCAGCGCCACGGCGTAACGCGCCGCGACCTGCTCAAGCGCGGCGCGCTCTTCGTCCGGCGCGAAGCCGTGGTCGCAGATTTGATCGGCGGTTCGCAGTGTCGATTCCATCATGCCTCTCCTCCGTTCGCCACCGGCGTCCATATCACCTGCTCGATACGCTGCGCACCCGAAGCCAGCATCACCAGCCGGTCGAAGCCCAGCGCGATACCGGATGCCTGCGGCATGTCCGCAAGCGCCGCGAGAAAATCCTCATCGATCGGATAGCGCTCGCCGTGAATGCGCTCCTTCTCGTCCATCGCTTGCGCAAAGCGCGCGCGCTGTTCGGCGACGTCGGTGAGTTCACCGAAGGCATTGCCGAGTTCGATGCCGCAGGCATAGAGCTCGAAGCGCTCCGCGACTTTGTCGCTGCCGGATTTGGCCCGTGCCAGCGCCGCCAGCGGCAGTGGATATTCATACAATATCGTCGCCCGACCGACGCCGAGATGCGGATCGACGCGCTCGGCGAGCACGCGGCTGAAGATATCACCCCAGGTGTCGTCATCGGCGATCCTGATACCGGCTGCCACTGCCGCCACCGCGAGCGCATTTCGATTGCCTTGCCCGCCTTCGACCGTTGCCAAGAGATCGATGTTGGCATGGCGCTCGAACGCCGCCGCCACTGTCACACGCTCCGGCGGCGTGAACGGATCGGCAGTCTTGCCGCGGAACGAAAACTCTTTCGTGCCCGTCGCGCGCGCCGCCACGGCGATCAGCGCCGCGCAGTCGTCCATCAGCGTCTCGTAGGGCTCGTTAGCGCGGTACCATTCCAGCATCGTGAATTCGGGATGATGCAACGCGCCGCGCTCGCGGTTGCGGAAGACGCGGGCAAAATCGAAAATCCTGGTCTCGCCCGCGGCCAGCAGTTTCTTGCAGGCGAACTCCGGCGAGGTGCGCAGATAAAGCCGATGCGGCTCCCCGTCCGGCCCGATCAGGTCGGTTCCAAAAGCATGCAGATGGGTCTCGTTGCCCGGCGAAACCTGCAGGGCCGCCGTCTCGACCTCGGTGAAACCGGATTTGTCGAACCAGGCCCGCATAGCTTGGGCGACCGCATTGCGCGCCAATAGATGAGGCCTGCGGGCCGCATGCCGCCCCGGCAGCCAAAAAGACGTGGTCTGGGGCACATTTACCTCAACAAAACGGCTGGCCGGAAAGGCTGGCATCGCCCGAGAAGATCGCTATGGTGCGGCCCGCAACCCGTCCCAGCTTAAGGATTCTCGTCGTGAAGGTCATCGCTAGCCAAATCCGCAAAGGCAACATCGTCGATCTCGACGGCAAACTGTGCGTCGTGCTGAACGCGGAAAGTTTCCATCCCGGCAAGGGCACGCCGACCACGCAGATCGATATGCGCCGGATTTCGGACGGCGTGAAGACCCAGATGCGCTACAAGACGACCGACCAGGTCGAGCGCGCCCATGTCGAAGAGGTCGAATACTCCTACCTCTATCAGGACGGCGATGGCTTCCATTTCATGAACGACCAGACCTACGACCAGGTCCAACTGCAAAACGACATCGTCGGCGACATGGCCCCCTATCTTCAGGAAGGCATGAAGGTTCAGCTCTCGATGCACGAAGGCAACGCCATCTCGATCGAAATTCCGCCGAAGGCGACGCTTGAAATCACCGAGACGGAACCGGCGATGAAGGGCCAGACCGCGTCCGGTTCGTTTAAGCCGGCGATCCTGTCGAACGGCGTGCGCACCATGGTGCCGACCCACATCACCGTCGGCACCCGCGTCATCGTGCAGACCGCCGACGGCGCCTACGTCGAGCGCGCCAAGGACTGATCGCGCCTAGCGCAATTTGGTCGATATAAAGAATTCAACGTCTTCTCGGTCATAGCCGAGAAGACTGCCGATAATTCGTTCGAGGTCCAGCTTCCACCCCGGCCCAAGCGCACGATAGGCGTCTTGAAGGATGGTCATCGCCTCAATTCGCCATTCTTCGCCGGGTAAAGCGTAGAGCACTCGCCTTGTCTTCACTTCGCCATCCGACTCCGGATCGGGAAAGGTTTCAAACACCTCTCGCTTGATCAATCTACCGGCGGCGACCAGCGCATCGAATTCTTTTTCGCGGAAGTATTTTAAGGCAGGCGAGACAGGCTCCAGAAACATGCTGAGAGGCTTCGAACCAGCCAGCATGAGTTCTAGTTCGCGATCTTCGTGAGGACCTATTCTGGTTCGTTGTTCGGCCGACAAGCAGTTCTCCAGCCAGCCTACACCCGCACGCTCGCGCGCACTTCCTTCGGGAACAGGTCGTCCGGCGTCAGTTTCTTGGCCGTGACGCCCTGGTCGTGCGCGAAGCGGCAGAACGCGTCGAGTGTCCGGCGGTTCGATTCCAGCCCGTAAGGAAACGGATCGGCGCCGAAACTCTCGGCCGCTTCCTCGGCCAGCGTCGCCGCCCATGGCAACGGAATGCGTGACGCGGTCAGATCGCCGATGCGCTCGAGGCTGCGTGCCTTGGCTTCGTCGAAAGCTTTCAGCAAACTCATCGCCACCCAGGGGTGGCGCTCGAACACGGCGCGCCGCATGGCGATGATGTGCATGATCGGGAAGATACCGGTCGCGGCGTGGTAGGCCATCTCGTCGGTGCGGTAATCCGGATACAGCCGAACCACCTTGCCGCCTTTGCTGAAGGCGGCCGGCGGCCGCGCCGACAAAGCGGCATCGATCTCGCCCGAGAGCAGCATTGCGCTGATGCTGCTGTCGCGGCGCTGCTGGTATTGCATGCCGGGTGGCAACTTGAACTCGACCTTCTCCTCGCGTCCGGCCGCGTCAACGCCGGCCTGCACCCATTTGATCTTGGTCAGATCGACACCGGCGCTTTCGGCCAGAAAGCCGCGGGCATAGATGCCGGCGGTCTGCGCCCATTCCGGAATACCAATGCTCTTGCCTTCGAGATCCTTCGGCGCGGCGATGCCGCGGTCGGCGCGCACGTAGAAGGCCGAGTGGCGAAACACCCGCGACGGGAAGACCGGAATGCCGATAAAGGGCGAATTACCCTGCGAGGCAAAACCGATGAATTTGCCGAAAGACATTTCGGAAATGTCGAATTCGCGATTCTTGATGAAGCGGAAGAACGCCTCTTCGACCGGCAGCACGAAAGGCGTCAGCACGACACCATCGGCTCGCACCGCGCCGTTCATCAGGTCGCGCACGTGGTCGTAATCGGTGGCGGCGAACGTCAGATTGAGCTTCGCGGTACCGCCGCTTTCGATGATCTCGGGTGCGCGATCGGCGCCGTGTCCCATTCTGCCCGCTTCATTGATGGTCATTTTCTCATTCCCAGCTAGACGGCCCGGCGGCCGCGCCGGCACCTTATACCAGGCCGCAACCCTTGTATGCCGGGCCGCCCTGCCCTTTACTCCGGGCTAATGCTAAATCGGCCGGGGGCCGACGCGAACAGTTCGGGGAAGTGGAATTTGAGACGCGTTGTTCTCGCAGGTCTTGCATGGCTGTCCGTCCTTGTGGCACCGCCGGCCGTGGCGGACGACATGCAAAGTCCCACCATCACGCAGAGCAAAGTCGATTGGGACACCGCCGCGGCAAGCCTTTCCGAGCCCGACGCCAAGCCAGCCGAGACGTTCGCTAAACTCAACGTCGCCGCGCGAGCGCGCTTTCCCGGCATCGCCGACAGCAGCGTGCCGGTCTTGCTGCCGTACGACATGGTCGCCGCGCGCAAGGAGACCGAACCGGCACCCGCCCCCGGCGATAAATTCGTGCGGGCGAATTTCCACGCATCGGATTTTTTCAAAGCCGGACCCGCCGGCTACGACGCGGTGTTCTCGCTGCGCGCGGCGGAAGTCGGCGAGTTTTCCGACATTGGCTATGTCGATCCGATTTATGTGCTGATGTCGGGCTTGGGCTTCACCTACGATCTCGATGGGCCGGCCCTGCCTGAAGGCGAGCCGGTCAAAGAGTTGGAAGCGGATTTTCCCGGTATCCGCCGCACGCTACACGAGTCTTACGTGCGCTACAGTTTCGAGCGCTACGGCGTGCCGTATGTCGCCGCGATCTATTGCCGCGACACGCGGCCGCGACCGAAGCTGTTGAGTTGCCGCCAGGCCGACAAGGTCGCCGTGCGTTTTCTGAAAGCGTTGACGCTCAGTGGCGGCGCACCGGCTACAGGGCAAACGGCCGCGCCGGTGGCAATCAATCGGCCGGCGGCAGAGTCGCCCGACTTCAGCTATTTTAGCCCGGGCTTTCTGATCCCCGGCAGTGGCCTGAAGAAAGAGCTTGGCGGGCGGCCAGACTACACCGTCTATACGCAATTGCGCTTTCCGCTCAAAGAGGCGCCGGACTTTGCCAACTCCCAGTCGTTCAACAACTGGGGCGATTGCGACTTCACCGGACGTTCCTGGGTCGGCCAGCGCGGCGGCAAACGCTCGGCCTATTCCTGCAAGGTCAACGGCCGGCCTTTGGTGTTCGACGAATCCACGAACTACGCTTATCCGTGGCGCGATAATTTTTGCGAGCACCGCAATTTTTACGTCGGACAATGCCCGGGCGGCGAAGGCCACCAGGGCCAGGACATTCGCCCGAGCAGTTGCACGCTGATCAATGACGGCGCCGACCGCTGCCAGCCCTACGAACACGATGTGGTCGCCGTGCATGACGGCATGATCCTGCGGGCGCGCAAACAGGAAGCCGTGTTCCTGTTCATCAACACCGCGAACACGCATATGCGCGTGCGCTACATGCACATGAGCCCCGCAAGGCTCGATGCCGACGGCATTGTCAGCGGCAAGCCGGTTTCCGAAGGCGACGTCATCGGTAAGGTCGGCAATTTCAACGGCCACGAACGCGGCACGACCTATCACTTGCATTTTGACATGCAGGTGCCGACTAAAATCGGCTGGGTCTTCGTCAATCCTTACGCGTCGCTGGTGACCGCTTATGAACGCCTCATCGGCGCGCGCGGCACCGAGATCAAGGAAGGCGACGCGGTGCCGGCCGCGGCGGTGGTCCCGCCTGTGATCGAACATCCGGCTATCGTGCCCGCTGGTGCGGCGGCGCCGCAGATCCAGACGGAAGAAAGCGCGCCGGTGAAGACTGTTCCTGTCCGAGCCAAAGCGCACAAAGCGCATAAGGCTGAGAAACGGAAGCCGCGCGCGCGCCGTCATCGCAAGCGCGGACGCGGCGCCGACGACTGACCGCCTACTCTTTGTGCGCTGGAACTCAGGAACACAAAGCACCTGCGTCGGTTGTTGTTTCGACACATGCGGCACGTTGTGACCGCCCGCATCGTGGCGACACCACAACCAAATTCCAGGAGAATCCCATGAAAAATATCAAGACAGCTCTGCTGGCCGGCGCTCTCGCACTTGCGAGCACGATGGCCTTTGCCCAAGGCACAGCGCCCGCGGGCGGCGCGGCCGCGGGAACCGGCGCAAGCGTCGGCGCCAATGTGAACACACCGGCCGCCAAGACAGAGGCCAAATCTGAAGCCAAGGCCAAGGCGCAGACCAACGGCATGAACACCAGCGCCACCACCAATGGCAATGTCGGCGCCAACAAAGTGACCACCGGCGGCGGCGTCCAAGGCCAGAACTAGAAATACCACCGCACCACCCGTTGCGGCCACCGGTCGCAGCGGGTGGTTTTCGTTTGTTTGTCAGACCGGCGGCGGCGACTACTATGCCGCATGACGCGAATCTCTTTGAACTCTGCCCCCGTTTTGACGCGCCGCACACTGATGGCCGGCGCACTTGGTGCCACCGCGCTCGCATGCGCGCCGTCAGCCTGGGCCGCGCCAACCCCCGCTTTCGCGCGCTGGGTCGAAGCGTTCCGCGCGCACGCCGTCAGGCGCGGCATTTCTGAAGCGACGTACAACCGCGTCATGATCGGACTGACGCCGGATACGTCGGTCTACGCCCAGCAAAGTGCGCAGCCTGAATTCACCGAACTGACCTGGCAGTATATCAACCGCCGCTGCTCCGAGTGGCGCGTCAACACCGGCCGTGAGCGCGCGCGTGAATATGCGGGCTTGTTGGCGCGCGTTGAAAAGGAATACGGCGTCGACCGCTGGATGCTGATGGGCCTGTGGGGCATGGAGTCGTCGTTCGGCGACGTCGTCGATAACCCGAAATACATGCGGCCGGTGATCCCGGCGCTGGCAGCGCTGGCTTATGGCGAGCCGCGGCGGCGCGCTTACTGGGAAGCCGAGTTGCTCAACGCGCTCACCATCGTCGACCGCGGCTGGGCGCAACCGCAGCAGATGATCGGTTCCTGGGCCGGCGCCATGGGGCACACGCAATGGATGCCCGAGGTGTGGCTGCACATGGGCGTCGATTTCGACCATGACGGCCGCGTCAATCCGTTCGGTAAGCCAGACGATTCACTGGCCGGCACGGCGCGCTATCTGCTCGAGCGCGGCAAATACCGTCGCGGCGAGGCCTGGGGCTGCGAGGCCCGCCTGCCCGCCGGTTTCAAGACGCACCTTGCCGACAACCGGAGTTGGCGCTCTTACGCGAAATGGCACGAGCTCGGCGTGCGGCGCGCCGATGGCGCGGCCTTCGCCAGGCCCGAGGATCAGGTGAAGCTGTGGCTGCCCGTCGACGGCGGCCCGGCGTTTCTGGTCGGACAGAACTTCAAGGCGGTGTACTCCTACAATCCGTCGTCAAACTACTCGCTGGCGCTGGTGCATCTCGGCGACCGGGTGCGCGGCGACCCGCCGTTCCGCCAGCAATTTCCTGGCGGCGAGCGTGCGCCGACCTTCGAAGAGGTCAAGGAAATCCAGCGCCGCCTCAACGAGCACGGCTTCCACACCGACGGTATCGACGGCCGCACCGGCCTGGACACTATCAAAGCCATCCTGGCGTTTCAGAAGAAAGTCGGCATGGACCCGGCGGACGGTTACGCGGGCTTGAAGGTGCTGGCGCGACTGCGGCAATCCTAACGGCGCCTAGGCTTCGATTGCGATCCGCGCATTGAGCCGGTGCCGCACCGGATTCTGCTCGGCCATCCAGACTTTGAGGAAATCGACAAAGGCCTGCACCTTGGGCGGCACCACCGGCGTGCGCGGATAGACCGCGATCAGCGGTCGTGGCGGCGCGCGATAGCGCGGCAGCACGCTGACGAGGTCGCCTGCCTCAAGATCGTCGCGCACCACGTAGTGCGGCACCAATGCGATGCCGAGACCGGCCATCGCAGCCTTGCGCAGCGCCAGCGCGGTGTTGGAGAAGAACGCGCCGCGCACCTTCACAGCCGCCGCGCCCGTCGGCCCGTAGAAGCGCCAGATGCTGTCGGTCTCGGCGCCTTCAAGATGCAACAGACAGTCGTGATCGGTGAGATCGGCCGGAGTCTGCGGCCGTCCGGCGCGAGCCAGATAATCGGGCGACGCGCAAGCCACCCAATCCATGATCGCGATCTCCTGCTCGACCATCGCCGAACCGCTCGGCGTCGAGAAGCACAACACCATGTCGAGACCGCGTTCGGCGAATTTATAGGAGCCGCGATACGGCGTGTTGTCGAGCAGCAGCGAGATCTGCAGCCGCGGCTGCAGTTTGGCGAAGGCAATGACCGCGTCCGACAGATGGGCGGCGCCAAAGGACTTCGGCGCCAGGAGTTTCAATGTGCCGACCGGCTCAAGCCGCGTGCGCAGAATCGCGCGCTCGCTGCTTTCGATGTCGCGGAACACCTTCTCGCAGAATTCCAGATAGGCGGCGCCCTCGTCGGTGAGGCTGAGCGAGCGCGTCGAACGGTTAAGCAGCCGCACGCCCAACCGGATTTCCAGTTCGCTGACGTGCCGCGAGATCAGCGCGCGCGACAGGCCGAGCTGGCTCGCGGCGATGGTGAAGGAGCCCGCGCGCACCACGCGCACGAAGCTCTCCATGGTACGGAAACGATCCAATCGGCCTCCCAATTGTCAAATTTAGCGCAACAATATCGTGCGAATTTAGTGACTTATATGCGCTAATGTCAAAGCCTATAGTCCTGTCAAAGCAGGCATCCGGCCGGTACGGTCGTGGACGAACACAACACGGCGGCGGGATCAACCCGCGCCATTCTCAGGGAGGATTCCCGCCTCGCCGGCCACCAAGGCCTGCGGCGCGTGTTTTTAAGACACCATGTCAGTCAATCCGACCAAGCCGGCCGCCAAAGCCGATATCTCGTCGCTCGATCGTCCCGTACCCGCCGGCGTCAATGCCGCGGCCTTCGGCAGCGACGTCGTGGCCGACGCCATGCGCGCGCTCGACATCCCCTATATCGCGCTCAATCCCGGCGCCAGCTACCGCGGCCTGCACGACAGCCTGGTGAACTATCTCGGCAACGAGAAGCCGCAGATGCTGCTGTGCCTGCACGAGGAAGCCGCGATCGCGATTGCGCACGGCTACGCCAAGGTCACGGGCAAAGCGATGGCGGCGGCGGTGCACTCCAATGTCGGGTTGATGCACGGCACCATGGCGGTGTTCAACGCCTGGTGCGACCGCATGCCGATGGTCATCCTCGGTGCCACCGGCCCGGTCGACGCCGCCAAGCGCCGGCCCTGGATCGATTGGATCCACACCTCGCGCGACCAGGGCGCGCTGGTACGCGGCTATACCAAATGGGACGACCAGCCGGGTTCACCGATCGCCGCGCGCGAAGCCGTGCTGCGCGCCAACTGGATCGCCAACACCGCGCCGTGTGGGCCGACTTACGTCAATCTCGACGCCGAAGTTCAGGAAATGAAACTGAGCGAGGACGTCGCGCCGATCGACGGCAAGCGCTACATGCCGGAGATCGAAAGCGCGGCGCCGGCTGCGGTCATCGCTAAGGCGGCGGACCTGCTGCGGGACGCCAAGAACCCTGTCATTCTCGCCGGCCGCGTCTCGCGCAGCGTCGAGGGCTGGACGGCGCGCGTCGCACTCGCCGAGCGCCTCGGTGCGCGTGTCATCACCGACCAGAAGATTGCCGCCTCGTTCCCGACCAATCACCCCCTGCATGCCGGCGCGCCGGGCGGCACTGTGCTCGCGCCGGAAGCGCAAGACGCGATCCGCAGCGCCGACGTCATCATCAGCCTCGACTGGCTGGATGTTGCCGGGACGTTCAAGAACTGCGGCGGCAAAATCGCCGCCCAGGTCATTCAAGTCTCGATCGATCACCGCCTGCACAATGGCTGGAGCATGGACTACCAGGGTCTGCCGCCGGTCGACGTCTTCGTCGACTGCACGCCCGATGCCGCGGTGCCGGCGCTGCTGGAAGCGCTTGGACCGGGCGGTCCGCGCGCGGTCGCTACCGGCACCAAGGAGTTTCCGGTGCCGCCGGAAGGCGGCAAGCTGCTGGTCGATCATCTGTCGGCCAAATTGCGCCAGGCTGTCGGCGACCGGCCGACCTCCCTCACCCACGTTTCTCTCTCTTGGAACGGGGCAAGCTGGCACTTCAAGCATCCGCTCGACTATCTCGGCTCCGACGGCGGCGGCGGGGTCGGCGGCGGTCCAGGCATTTCGGTCGGCGCCGCGCTGGCGCTCAAAGGCTCGGGACGTCTCGCGATCGCGGTCTGCGGCGACGGCGACTTCATGATGGGCGTCACCGCGATCTGGACCGCGGCGCACTACAAAATTCCGCTGCTCATAGTCGTCGCTAACAACCGTTCGTTCTTCAACGACGAACTGCACCAGGAACGCGTCGCGCGCATGCGCAACCGCCCGGTGGAGAATCGCTGGATCGGCCAGCGCATCTCCGAACCGGACATCGACATCGCCATGATTGCGCGTGCGCAAGGCGCCGTCGGCTTTGGCCCGGTGACGACAGCCGCCGAGCTCGACGGCGTGTTCAAGCAGGCGATCGCTTCGGTCGATGCCGGCAATGTCGTCGTCGTCGATGTGCGGGTGGAACCCGGCTACACCGCCGCGACCACCGCGGCCATGACGCGCAAGGGCGATTGAGATGAACGCCACGCCCAATCAGTCCGCCAACGCGATCCTGACGGCGGACCACATCAACGTCCGCTTCGAGACCGTCGAAGGCCCGGTGATCGCGGTCGACGACGTGTCGTTCGACGTGCGGCCCGGCGAATTTTTGTCGGTGATTGGCCCGTCCGGCTGTGGCAAGTCGACTTTGTTTAACGTCATCGGCGGCCTGCTCAGCACCCACCAGGGCAATGTCAGTGTCGCTGGCGAAACCATCAACGGGCCACACGCCTCCATCGGCATGGTGTTCCAGGAGGAATCCACCTTCCCCTGGCGTACGGTGACCGACAATGTCGCCTTCCCGCTCGAACTGATCGGCCTGCCGAAGGACGAGCGCCTCAAGCGCGCCAAGCATTTCATCGGCATGGTCGGATTGAATGGCTTCGAGAACCGCTATCCGGGCGAATTGTCCGGCGGCATGCGCCAGCGCGTCTCGCTCGCCCGTACCCTCGCCTCCGAACCGAAGATTCTGCTGATGGACGAGCCCTTCGCCGCGCTCGACGAGCAGACCCGCCTGCTGCTCGGCGACAAAGTGCTGCAGATCCAGCAGGAGCTGAAGCAGACCACGCTGCTCATCACCCACAACATCACCGAAGCGGTGCAGATGTCCGACCGCATCCTGGTGATGACCTACCGGCCCGGCAGAGTGAAGCGCATCGTCGACATCGACCTGCCGCGCCCGCGCACCTCCGAGATCGTCGGCAGCGAGGCCTTCGGGCGCTACGTTGCCCAGATATGGAACGACCTGCGCGAGGAAGCCAGCCGCGGCATGCGCGACGAAGAAAAGCATGTGATGAGCGAGGGCAAATGACGGCAGCCGCGGCCAAACGCTCCGGCAGCTATATGCCCGCGGTGGCCGGCCTCGGCTCGTTGTTGGTGTTTTTCGTCGCGATGGAAGTATTGGTGCAGACCGGTCTGGTCAGCCGCTTCATCGTGCCGCCGCCGTCCGAAATCTTCGGTAGTTTCGGCCGCGTTATCGTTGAGGAACACGTGTTCGGCCGC
>CAITEM010000083.1 GCA_903891395.1 uncultured Hyphomicrobiales bacterium
CAGAAGCACTTGTATGGCCTCAACCAAAACCGGTGGCGCAAATGCAATCGCTAAACTAACATTCCAATCGGACCACTCAGTGGGGGCCGGTCATGGCGTTGCGGACGACCTTTTCCAGCTCGCGCTGCGCCGTGAAGTTAACGTTCTTCAGAAACCGGTTCACCGCCGTTTTGACTGCTGCGTCGTCGCTCATGGCGTCACCATACATCCCCAACGTTGCGTCAATTCAAGTTTAACGGGCCGCCGCGCTGCGCGGTTAGTTAACACCGCGCGGCTTGTGACGGCGTTATGACGGCCGCCCGCGCGGCGTTATCGATATTTCCAACTTCCAGTAGCCGGCGTCTGCATATTAATCGATATTGCCTGGCAATCGAATTCTTGGTGCACTGTGCGGGCAAGCTTACCCCTTGGCGCCCCAAGCCGTGACGAGGCCGTCAACGCCGCAGTGAAGGAGAACTCCATTGAGTATTTTTTCCCAGGGAAAAGGCGAGCGAGATATGAAGAGCATCAAGGAAGAAGTCCGTTTCAGTGAGGCTGCACCGTCGGGCAAGCCCGAGATCGTGTCCACGCTGGGCCACGGCATGATGGTGACCGGCAACATCGTCTGCACCGGCGCCATGCATGTGTTCGGCCGGGTCATCGGCGATATCCACGCCGCGCAATTGGTGATCTGCGAAGGCGCCAAGGTCGAAGGCAAAGTCGTCGCCCCGGACCTGGTCGTGCAGGGCGAGTTCCGCGGCACCATCAACGGCAACAACGTCAAGTTGCAGGGCACCGCGGTGGTCGACGGCGAAATCTTCAACAAGTCGCTGACCATCGAGCAGAACGCGCTGTTCGAAGGCGTCGCCCGCCGTCTCGACAAGCCGGTCGCCGCTCCGTCGGCGGCGCAGGCTCCCGTCGAAGCGCCGGCCGCGGCTTACGCGCCGCAGGTCGCGCCCGAGCTGAAGATCGTCAGCTAAGACCACAACGAACACCTGACGGCGGCGCCGCTCGCGGCGCTGCCGTTTGCTTTTGCGCTACTGTTTCAGCAAGCCGCAATAGCGCAGCGAGCCGTTGGCCCAGCAGCCGCTGTGCATGCAATTGGCCTGGCTGGTGCGGCAGTATTCGATGCATTGCTTGGCTTGCACCGGGTTGCCGCCTTTGATGCAGTTGCTGACGCAGGTTTTCTGCTCGCCACTGCATTTCATCGGCTCGGCCAGCGCGCCTTGCGCGCCCAGAAACAATCCGAACACCGCCATCGCAATCGCTTTCATCATCATTTCAATTCCCATTAAGCGCGGTCATTCCGCTTTGGCGCCGGATTTTTTGACGATCGCCGACCAGACGGTTTCCTCGCGGTCGATGTCGGCGGCGTATTGCTCGGGCGTGGTCGGCATCGGCTCGGCGCCCTCGACGGCCAGCCGGTTGCTGACGTCGGCGCTGGCAAGCGCTTCACGCATCGTCTTGTTAAGTTTGTCGACAATCGGCCTCGGCAGGCCGGCCGGTCCGATGATTCCGTAGTGCAGCACCGCCTCGAAACCGGGCAGGCCGGATTCCGCGACCGTCGGCAGATCGGGGAATATCGGCGAGCGCGTCGCGCCGGTGACCGCCAGCGCGCGGACCTGGCCGGCCTTCACCAGGCCGATGGCCGGCGGCGGCGAGCAGAAATAGATCGCGACATGGCCGCCGATCACGTCGGTCAAGGCCTGGCCGGTGCCTTTGTACGGGATATGCGTGAGTTCGATGCCCGCCGTCACGGCAAACAGCACGGTACTGAGATGAATGCCGCTGCCATTGCCGGCGGAGGCATAATTGAGTTTGCCCGGCTGCGCCTTGGCCAGCGAGATCAACTCGCGCACGTTGTGCGCGGGGATCGAGGGGTGAACCAAAATCACCAGCGGGCTATTGGCGATCAGGCCGATCGGCGAGAAGTCCTTGCGCGGATCGTAACCGGCGTCCGGATAGAGCGTCGGCGCGACGCCAAGCGTTCCGGTGCCGCCGATGCCGAGCGTGTAGCCGTCAGGCGTGGTCTTGGCGATTTGCCGGGTCGCGATCGAGCCGCCGGCGCCGCCGCGATTTTCAATTACGATCTGTTGGCCGAGGATCTTGCTTATCTGCACGGCGATGCCACGCGCCATGGCGTCGTTGCCGCCGCCGGCGGCGTAGGGAACGATCAGGGTGATCGGCCGCGCCGGGTAGTCGGCGATACTTTGCGCGCGGGCGGCGACGGGCCAGACTGCGGTGGCGCCCAGCCCCTGTACGAACGTGCGCCGCTTCATCAGTGCACCGCCGCGCCGGCGCGCGGCATGATCGCGCCGCGATGGCGAATGACTTGTCCGGCAAGTTTGTGGGCGGCGGCCGCCGCCTCGAATGCGTTGCGTCCGGCCAGCCGCGCCGCGAGATAGCCGGCGTTGAAGCCGTCGCCCGCCGCGGCCGGGTCGACCGGCACGATCGCCTCCGGCACCGGCACGATGTCGCGCTGTGCGCCGTTCGCCACCAGCGCGCCGTTCGGCCCGTTCTTGACCGCGATCTCGGTGACACCGAAAGCCTGTAGCCGTTCGATGGTCGCCTCGGGCGACGGGTCGCCCCACAGCACGGCTTCGTCGTCGTAGGCGGGCAAAGCGATATCGACACGCTTGAGCGCCTCGGCAAACACGGTGCGCGTGCGGCTCAAATCGCCGTGCCAGCCATGCGGCCGGAAATTGCCGTCGAAGGCGATCTTGGCGCCGCTGTTGCGCGCCAGTTCGACCGCCGCGAGAAAACGCCCCAGCCCGACATTGGAATAAAGCGACAACGTGATGCCGGAGAAATAGATCAGCCGCGCGGCGGTCATGGCCTCGGCGATCCGGCTCCACTGCGGCAGTTCAAACAGGCTGTTGGCCGGCGCGCCGTCGCGCCAGTAATGGGTGCGGCGCTCCGCGTTCTTGTCGGCATCGGCCAGCGCCAAAGCCGGCAGGCGGCCGGGCGCGCGCAGCATCAGATCGGTGTCGATGCCTTCGGCTTTCGCCAACGCGACGATGGCGTCGGAAAACGGATCGTCGCCGAGCGCGGTGGCGAAGGCGACCGGCGTGCCGGCCCGCGCCAGATAGATCGCGGTATTGAAGGTGTCGCCTGAACTGGCCAGCGCGAAACGGCCGTCGGCGCCGCGCGCCAATTCCACGATCGCCTCGCCGACGCAGATGGCGCGTTTGGTCTGTTCGCTCATCCTGCCTGACTATCACGGACCGGGGCCAAGCGTCATCCGGCGCCGGGCGTCCCGGCGCGTTTTAGTGGGCGTGCACTTTGGCGCGCGGCGCCGGCATTGCCAGGCAGATGAAATAGGCGAGCGCGCTCAACAGCGCGATGCAGAAGCTGACCGGCCAGTCGGTATAATAGGCGATCGCGAGGCCGAGCCAGGATTCGGCCAGCGCCAAAGCTGCCGATAGGACAAGCCCGCTCCACAGACCGGTGGTGACGCGTTGCGCGGCGGCGGCGGGTCCGACCATCAGCGTGAACACCATCAGGACGCCGACGATCTGCGCGCAGGCCGAAACGGCGATCGCGACCAGCGCGAGAAACGCCGTCGAGATGAACCGCATCGGCACGCCTTTGGCTTCCGCCAGTTCCGGCTGCAAGGTCGCGAAGATCAGCGGGCGCATGATCACGGCCAGCGACACCAGCGTAACGACGCCGAGGGCCGCCAGAGTCGCGATCATGGAGTGGTCCACCGCCAGCACATTGCCGAAAAGGAGTGCCGTCGCCTGCGTGGCAAACGAGGTGTAGTAGTGCAGGAACAACAGGCCGAAGCCGAGCGCCAGCGCCAGAACGACACCGATGGCGACGTCCCGGTTACTGATACGATCGCTCAGCGCGCCCATGACGATACCGGCGGCGAGCGTGAAGCCGAGCAGGCCCCATAACGGCGCCAGGCCGATCAAGCCGGCGCCGGTCGCGCCGGCAAAGCCGATATGCGACAGCGCGTGGCCGGCGAAAGTCTGCCCGCGCATCACCAGGAAATAGCCGACCACGCCCGACACCACCGCGACGATGCCAGCGGCGGCAAAAGCATTGGTCATGAATTCATATTGGAACATCAGTGATGGTGTCCGTGGTCGTGGCCGCTGTGCCCGTGGCCATGCTCATGATCATGCCCGTGGCCATGCGCGTGGTCGGTGCGTTCGACGTCGCTGCCGTGCGACATGACGAAAATATGCCCGCCGGCGCGGATGACTTCGATCTCGGCGCCATAGAGCCGCGACAGCACCGGCGCCGTCACCACCTCGTCAACATTGCCAAGCACGGCCTGGCCGTTGCCGAGATAGAGTACCCGGTCGATGGCCGGAAGCAGTTGATTGAGTTCGTGCGCGCTGAACATAACGGTGATGCCGCGTTCGCGGCAGACCCGGCGCACCACCTCGATCGCGACCTCCTGGTGGCGGGCGTCGAGGCTGATCAAGGGTTCGTCGAGCAGCAGCAGTTTCGGTTCGCCGATCAAGGCCTGCGCCAGCAGCAGCCGCTGGCGTTCGCCGCCCGACATCTGCGACAGCGGCCGGGTGGCCAATTCGCGCGCGCCGACGGCCTCGAGCGTCTCCTCGATCATGTGCCGCTCGCTGTGCGACAGGCGCGGTATACCCCAGCGGTCGCCATGCAACGAGGCGCCGATGAAATCCAGTCCGCGCACACGCAAATCCGGCAGCACCGTGCGCAATTGCGGCAGATAGCCGATGCTGCGGTCGCCGCAATGCGGCGTATGGCCGAATACCCGCAGGCCGCCGCCGCTCGGCGGCAGCAGGCCGAGGATCGAGCGCATCAATGTCGTCTTGCCGGCGCCGTTGGGGCCAAGCACACCGATGAATTCGCCGGACTGAATGGCAAAGCTCGCGTCCGCCAACACGGTGCGGCCGCCAATCCTGATGCTGGCGTGGTCGAGCTCGACGACTATATCTTTTGTCATTCCGGGTCTGCTCGTTTCACTCGCATCCCGGAATGACGCAGAAGTTGCGGTCATGAATTCGGACCCGTCAGCGCTTTGTCGACCGCGTCGAGTTGTCCCAGCATCCAGTCCTGGAACGACACGTCGGCGGGTTGCGTCTCGGTGACGCCGACCACCGGCACTTTCGCCGCGACGGCGATGTCGCGCAGCCGCGTCGTCAGTTTCTCGGACACCTGCTTGTTGTAGAGCAGCACCTTGACCTTGTGGTTCTTGAGGTCGTCTTCGAACGCCGCGACGTCGCGCGCGCTCGGCTCGGTGTCGTTCATCATGGCGAGGGCGAAACGCTCGTTGCGCACGGTCAGGCCCAGCGCCTCGGCCATCGGCCCGAACACCGGCTCGGTCGCGGCGACGGCGTCGCCGCTGTGCCGGGCTTTGACCTGCGCCACGCGCTCGTCGATGCGCTTGAGCGAGGCGAGCGTCGCTGACAGACGTGCGGCATAATCCTTTGCGTGTGGCGCGTCGGCTTTGCTGAAAGCGCCGGCCATGGCCTTGGCGACGGCCGGCATGGTGACGGGTGCGTACCAGAGATGCGGATTGCCGCCGGCTTTGGCGCCGGTCAGCGCCGCGGCGGTGATGACGGTGCGGCCCGGACGCGGCGCGGCGGCGATCAGCTTGTCCATCCAGGCATCGTAATTGGCGCCGTTGACGATCACGATCTGCGCGTTGGAAACCTGACGCACGATGCCGGGCGTGGTCTCGAACAGATGCGGGTCCTGGTCGGGATTGTTGAGGATGCTGACGACCTCGACGCGGTCGCCGCCGATCTGGCGCGCGATGTCGCCGTAGAAATTCTCCGCCGCGACCACGGCGATCTTGCCGTCCGCCGCCCGCGCGACGGGGCTCAGCGCCATCGCCACGGCGACGGCAGAAGCGATAATGGTGATGGTTCTCATGGCAGGTCCCGGAACGCGCGCCCCGGCCGCCCTGTAACATTATAACATATCAGCGGCAAGGCCTCTCATCGGCCCTTTTCACGTGTGATCGCGTCGTCAGTGCCAATAAGGCGGGAAATCGTCGTTCTTCTGCTCGGCGGCGAGCAGGCGCAGCATTGCCGGCCATTCCAGCACGCCGGAGGGCCGCCGCGCGCCGGGCTGATAAAGATGTGCCGTATGCGCCAGCACGTTCTCGCCCGGCATCATCAGTTCGGTGCGCGCCGCCATGGCGTCGACCTGCGAGCGGCACGACATTTCGAGCTGGTACATGGTGTTGAAAGCCTGCTGCACGGTCGCGCCGCAGGTCAGCAGGCCGTGATTGTTCATGACCAGCGCGTCGTGCGGGCCGAGGTCGCTCACGATCTGCTCGCGCTCGTCGAGATTGACCGCGGGCCCTTCGTAGCCGTGATAGCCGATGTGACCGACAAAGCGGATCGACGTCTGCGACAGCGGCAACAGCCCGCACTTCATCGCCGATACGGCGACGCCCGCGCGCGTATGCGTGTGGATGACGCATTGTACTTCGGGCCGCGCCTTGTGAATGGCGCCGTGAATGACGTAGCCGGATGTGTTGATGCCGTAGTCGGTGTCGGGCTTCGACAGGATGTCGCCTTCCACCGTGATCTTCACCAGGTTGGAGGCGGTGATTTCTTTGTACAGCAGACCGTAGAGATTGATCAGCAGATGATCCTGCGTGCC